>WFQV01000295.1 GCA_015486905.1 Melioribacteraceae bacterium
ACAGCAAGTTGTAAATGAGATTCTTTCCGGCAACGTTCCTTCTTTTTCGAGAAAGCTGAGACAGTTAAAAGTTCAAGCAACAATTGACAATGTGAACTACGAGCTTGCGTTTTACGTCGCTTGCGATTACATGGCAATCGGCTCGGATGAGAATTACCTTTACATTCCAATGACACCCAAAGCCGCACAATTTTTAGTGAACAAGGTCGGTTGTACATTGCCCACAAAGAAAATGGTTGACGTAATTTACGCCAGCGCTGAAATTAAACTCCACCCGCAGCCCATTCCACCCTCACCGCAAATGACAACCATCCCTGTTTTTAAACAACACACCGACTCAATCCGTCAGCAAATAGCTCGGCTTGGATTTGACCGCTCGGCAAATTACATTATCGCAGGGCACAAAAAAGATGTTATCATTTCCAACAAAATTTACAGCTCTGACAGAACTTACGACAGAGTTGTAATTTACGGCTGGCATCGGGCAATTGGAGACCCAATACAGCCGGTTTACAACGGACACATTGCCGGCTATGCGGATTACTCACACGGAATTCGTTTTATTTTGAACACGGCTTTCCTTAACGGGGATTCGGTGAAAGTTACGGAGATTCTGAAGAATTCAAAATTTGCACGGCTTTTAAGCGACGAAGGAGTGATTGAAAAACCTTATTATCCGGCTGGAAACTTTACTTCCGTAGAACAACAAACAGAAGGGACAAAATTAGGTTTTAAACTTTACCAAAATTTTCCGAATCCGTTTCCCGCCAATGGCGGGACAAGTAACCCTACTACAACAATAGAGTATTTTATTCCCTTTGGCGTTGCGTCCCGGCAGAATGCGGGGGAGCAATCTCATAAATCTTCAGAAAATGAACAGATTGCTTCCCAACCAGGTCGGGGCGGGCTGTCACAAGTTCCGCGCAATGAGAATACAAATGTAACATTAGAGGTTTATGATATTTTAGGTCGCAAAGTGGCAACGCTCGTAAACAAAAAGCAAACTCCCGGAAAATATAAAGTTAGGTTCAACGCTTCTAATCTTTCCAGCGGAGTTTATTTTTACAAACTGCAAGTAGGAAGTTTCCAACAAAGCCGTAAAATGATTTTGGAGGAGTAAGACAAAAACCATCAAAAAAGTGTTAAGTAACTTAATGGGTTTTAATAATGAAGTTGGTAAATTTATTAAAACGAATTGACATTGTAGATAGTAACTTAAAGGCTCAAGCAAACAAAGCCGTGAATCAATTATTAACTATGCGTAATTGGATAATCGGTTATTATATTGTAGAATACGAACAAAAAGGAGAAGATAGAGCAAAATACGGCGATAAACTTTTGGAGACAATAGCTCTCAAATTGAATAAGAAAGGATTTTCTTACACAAACTTAAATCTTTTCAAGCAGTTTTATCTTACATTTCCGGAGATTCTCCAGACATTGTCTGTAGAATTTAAAACAGCAATTCAAAAACCTTCCATTGGAAATGAAGAAATCAACCTGCCAATTCTCCAGACGGTGTCTGAAGAATTTAAAGTTGAAACCAAAGAAGATTTTCAATCGGCTTTATCCCTAAAAAAATCCGATTTTTCAAAAGAAAAAATACTATTGGCTCATAAAATCGTTACCAAACTTTCCTTTTCTCACATAGTCATGTTATTGCCCATGCAAGACGAAATTAGAAGAGCATTTTACGCTATTGAAGCAATTAAAGGAACTTGATCGGTAAGAGAAATGAGACGAAAAATTAATTCAATGCTTTTCGAAAGAAGTGCGTTATCAAAAAAGCCGAAATTGCTTTTAGAACAAATTCATCGAACTGTTTTGCCCGAAAGCAGAAATACATTGGTTAAAGACGTTTACACATTTGAGTTTCTCGATTTACCTGTTGCCGATGCCGTCGAGGAGTCTGATCTGGAAACTGCTTTAATTAATCATTTGAGAGATTTTATTCTCGAACTCGGTAATGGCTTTTGTTTGGAAGCGCGACAGAAAAGAATTTTAATGGGAAATGAATATTATTTTATTGATTTGGTTTTTTACCATCGTATTTTAAAATGTCACGTTTTAATAGAATTAAAAGTGGAAGATTTCACTCACGTAAATATTGGGCAATTAAATGCATATTTAAACTATTTTAAACAAGAAGTTAAACAGCCTGACGACAACGACCCAATTGGTATTTTATTAGTAACAAATAAAAATGAGGCGCTTGTTGAATATGCTTTGGCAGGTCTTGACAAAAACCTTTTTGTTAGTAAATATTTACTTGAATTACCCAGTAAGGAGAAGTTAGAAAAATTCCTTTTGAAGGAATTAAAGGAAATTTAAAATAATCATCCAATTTGTTCAGATAAAATCTTAGACTCGCAATTAGTGGGAAATTTTAGACTATCGTTTTATTCAAGCTGAGTTTATTTTTACAAACTGCAAGTAGGAAGTTACCAACAAAGCCGGAAAATGATTTTGGAGGAGTAATACTTATAGTGAAAAAAATTGAAATGAAATACTTTCATAAAAAGTTGTTTCTCGAAAAAATCACATGCTCCACCCCAAAAAACGATATTAAAAAAGAGAATTTATGGTATTTATTAATTATGAAAAAACATGCTTTGTAATGTATTTTAAAACGTAAAACTTCTAAAAATTTTTAGGTCTCAAGATATGACGGAAACAAGAAGGACGGAATACAAACTAAAATTGACTGATGATTTGGAAAGAGAAGTTGTTGGCTTCTTGAATTCACATAGCGGTGGCTTTATTTTCATAGGTATTAACAAAGATGGTAAAATAATAGGCGTTGAAAATACAGATCAAGTACAATTAAAAATCAAAGACAGATTAAAAAATAATATTTTACCTTCGTGTTTAGGATTATTTGACGTGATTGTAGAGGAAAAAGAAGATAAAGAAATCATTAAAATTATTGTAGCGAGCGGGCCGGAAAAACCCTACTACATTTCGAAAAGGGGAATGTCGGAAAAGGGTTGTTTTATTCGAATTGGCTCTGCCACCGAACCAATGCCAGTAAGAATGATTGAAGATTTATTTGCCAGAAGGACAAGAAATTCAATAGGAAAAATCGTTTCTCCTCGTCAAGATTTGTCTTTTATTCAGCTGAAAATTTATTATGAGTCCGTTAGGCTTTCGTTAAATAAATATTTTGCCAAATCTCTTGAATTATTGACAGAAAACGGGAAATACAATTACGTTGCATATTTGATGGCTGATGAGAATGGTATTCCAATAAAGGTAGCTAAATATTCAAGTCTTGATAGAGTTGAATTAGTGGAAAATAATGAATATGGTTATTGTTCTTTGATTAAAGCGACTAATTCTGTTTTGGAAAAACTTGAAATTGAAAACAAAACACTTGCGCAAATTACGTCTCGACGTAGGATTGAAGAAAGGCTTTGGGAGCCCGTAGCAATTCGTGAAGCGGTTATCAACGCTTTTGTTCATAATGATTATTCCCGTGAAATTCCACCTAAGTTTGAAATTTTTCCTGATAGACTCGAAATAACTTCTTACGGCGGTTTATTCGAAGGAATGACTGAAGAAGATTTTTTTTCAGGCTTGTCTTTACCCAAAAACAAACAGTTGATGAGAATATTTCATGATTTGGGAATGGTTGAACAACTTGGGTCTGGAATTCCAAGAATACTGAAGACCTATTCGAAGGATACTTTTATTTTTTCAGAAAATTTTATGCGTATGATTTTTCCGGTAAATCCGAATATTTCTACTGTGGAGAAAACTGTGGAGAAAACTGTGGAGAAAACTGTGGAGAAAATCCTGGATTTAATAAAAGAAAGTCCCCAAATAACGCAAAAGGAATTAGCGGAAAAAACTGGTTTAAGTAGAAGAGGCGTTGAATGGAATATTGAAAAACTCAAACAAAAAGGTTTGCTAAAAAGAGTGGGTCCCGATAAAGGCGGACAGTGGAAAATTTTAGAAAGATAGAAGAACTGGCTTTTGTAATATTTTATTCTCTATTTCAACCGGGGAAAGTTGGTATCTTTCTCTGCACCTTACAAGATTTCGTATTTTACAAAAGGTAAATAAGTATTTTTTAAATTAACAAAACAATGTAAAAAATTTTGAAATGTGAGAAAGTTAGAGACTGAGCTTAACCCAAACACAAAATTACTTCGTTAATTCTTCCACAATTTTCTCGCCGGCTTTGCCATCGCCGAAATAGTTGCCTTGCTCACCGGTGGGGTCTTCTTTTATTTTATCAAGAATAACATCTGCGTTAGGACCGGTAATTATGTTCCAATTATTGTTGAGTGTTTCAATCCACTCCGTTTCCGTTCTTAACGTAAGGCATGGTTTCTTAAGAAAGTAGGCTTCTTTTTGAAGTCCCCCGCTGTCGGTCAAAACTTTTTTGGAATTTTTAAGAAGCAAAATCATCTCGAGGTAACTAACCGGTTCAAGTATTTTTACATTGTCGGAATATTTAATTACGTCGAGCTTGGCACGAGTACGGGGATGCAAAGGCAGAATAACCGGCAAATCGAGATTAGAGAAAGCCGTGAAAATATTTTGCAAATTTTCATTGTTGTCCGTGTTTGCCGGGCGGTGAATTGTTGCGAGGTAAAAATCCTTAAGCTCCGTAATATCGGAAAGGCTGTATTTCTTTTCAGCTAATTTTTCGTAGAACAGAACCGAGTCGTACATTACATCGCCTGTCATTACGGCATTTTTTTCAAGTCCTTCTTTTGAAAGAAGCTCCATTGCGTTTTGAGTGGGGGCGAAAAGCAAATTCGAAATTCTATCCGTTGTGATTCTGTTTATTTCCTCCGGCATCAAACGATTGAAACTTCTAAGTCCCGCTTCAACATGTGCAATTTTAATATGTAACTTCGCTGCGGTAAGTGAAGCGGCGATTGTTGAATTTGTATCTCCGTAAACCAGCACCCAGTCGGGCTGCGTTTTCATTAAAATCTTTTCCAGCCTAATCATTATTTGTGCGGTCTGAACGGCATGGGAAGCCGAGCCTACTTCCAAATTGAAATCCGGTCGCGGTATTTCCAACTCGTCGAAAAAGACGCTGGACATATTCTCATCGTAATGTTGGCCCGTATGAATTAAGATATTTTCAATGTCATTTCTTTTTTCAATTACTTTTTCAACAACAGCCGCCTTTACAAATTGGGGCCGTGCACCTACAACAGATACAATTTTCATCTGATTATTTTCCTCCGAAGTTTTGTCACGATTTTTATCTTTCCCAAACGAGTAAACCCAAAAATCGCGCCAAAACACTTTCTGTTTTCTCTCTCCCTACGCCAGAGCTGAAGCTCGGGCTTAATGAGATGTCGCTCATGTGGAGCTTTGTTAAAATTATTTTGTACACTTTGTTTTTCGGTAACATGTAACAAGTCTTAGCCTTAACCTCTAAGCAAAAAATAAAAGAACAATCATCCAACCTGTCACGGCGTAGTCCCGATTTATCGGGACGAAGTCGGATCATCCAACCATCAAATCATCCAGCCATCCAATCATGCAATCAATTTACTCCTCATGCATTCATCATTCATAATCATTAACTTGGGTATCTTAAACTTAGTCATGTATGTTTCATTTAACTATTTCCTCAAAAACTTCCGCTAATTTTTTTGTTATTTGCTTTCTCGAGTATTTTTCCGATTTGAATTGGAAAGGATTTTTGCCTTGCTTCCAATTCGAATAATACTCCTTAAGAAGGCGGTAAGCACCTTCTTCGTCTTGGTAGTCAATCATTTTGCCGCTGTCCGTTTCTTTCAAAATTTTGTTTGCATCTCCGTCAATAGGACCAATTGCGTAAATGGGCTTTTTACAACCCAAGTACTCAAACATCTTACCCGTGAGAAAGCCTTTGTTATTAGGCACATCGTCAATTACAAGCAGCAGGCAGTCCGAATGTAAAAGGATTTTTGTCGATTCGTTGTGAGGCACAAAGCGCATTAACTCAAAATATTTTTCAAGCTCTCTCTTTTCAATTTCTTCGTGAAATTCCGATGCAAATCTTCCGGCAAAACTAAAACGAATATCGGTAATTCCCTCTTCTTTGAAACGTGAAAGTGCGGCAAAAAGAGGGTAAGGCACTCTGTCTTTGGAAATTGAGCCTGTGTAAGCAATTGTAAATTTTTCGTTTTTTTGACTTTCAATTTTTACAAAATCCGTTTCGTCATAACCGTTTGGTATTACAAAATATTTTTTGCCCGGCGCTTTTTTCTCCAGCAGCAAAGCAATGTCCCTGCTTATCGTAACCATGGCATCGGTTGATGCTAATGTTTTCTTTTCAAGGCGGTAATCTATTGCCACGGAAATTTTGCTCCGCTTCAAATTTTGGTAGTAAACTATTTCAAGCCACGGGTCGCGGAAATCCGCCACCCACTTGGCTTTGGTAGCACAAGCTAATCTCCGCCCAATAATAGCAACGGTTGCGGGGGGTGAGCTTGTAAAAATTAAATTGATTCCTTCTTTCTCGATTATTTCTTTTCCTTTGTTTACCGCGAAAGGAACCCACCCGATTTTTGCGTCGGGAATAAAAAAATTTGCACGGACAAATCGCGCAAATTTCTCACGTAAAGTAACATTTTCCTTGTTAATTAAAACATCGTTAGGAATTGTGTCCGTGGGCTTTTTGCCTGTAAATTTTTTGTAGAGAGCAAAAGGTTCGGCAGACTTGGTTTTAAATATTTTTGCCTCGCGGGGAATGTCGCCGGCAAGGGATTCATCGTAAACAGGGGCGTCCGGATTATTTACCGTAAGCACAAAAGGCTGCCAGCCAAATTCGGGCAAGTACTTGGTAAACTTCAGAATTCGCTGAACGCCGGGACCTCCCGCCGGAGGCCAATAATATGTAACAATTAGAACCTTTTTCAAATTCTACTTTAACTCTCCTTGTTTAAAACCAAACTCATCATCTCTTCAACGAATTTATTCCAAGAATATTTAGACAACTCTTGCCGAATGTTGCCGGCAAAATTTATTTTGTCCTTCCTTTCAAAAAATTTTTGAATAGCCTTTGCCAAAGCCACGGGGTTATTCGGTTCGGTAATGTAACCGTTGTAATCGTCTTTCACAATTTCACCCAATCCGCCTACGTTAGTAGCAATTACGGGCTTCAAAAAATTGTTCGCAATTTGAACTATTCCGCTTTGTGTTGCGTCTTTGTAAGGAAGCACAACCGCATCCGCGGCGGAAAAATAATATTTCACTTCCGAAGTGGGGATAAAATCTTCTCGTAATATTACGAAATCTCTAATGTCGAGACGGTCGATTAAGTCGATGTATTTCTGCCTATCGACGTAAAATTCGCCCGCTATTATTAGTTTAAACGAGAGTTCGTTTTTCAGAATTCCTACCGCTTTTAAAAGGACGTCCAAACCCTTGTAATCTCTAATGAAACCAAAGAAGAGGAGTGTTTTACCGCCTTTAATGTTAATTCTTTTCAACGCTTCTTCCTTAGCTACTGCTTCCCCAAAATTAGAATAAACCGGATGGAAAAGAAGTTTTTCTTTTGCTTTTGGTTTTATTTTAAATAAATACTCGTGCACGGATTTACTCATTGTTATAAAATAATCCACTGCGTTGAAAAAATATTTTGTAAATGCGATGTCCCCGGGTTTCTTTTCGTGAGGGATTACGTTGTCGCAAATCACAATTGTTTTTGTAATTCCGTTACGTTTGGCAATTCTTGTAATAGTCCCGAACGCCGGAGCAAAGAAAGGCATCCAGTATTTGAAAATCAACAAATCGGATTTTTCTTTTTTGATTTTTCTACCGATTTTAATCCAGTTGAGCGGATTGATTGAATCTACAAGAACTTCGGTGTGAATTTTCTCAACCTCATCTCCTTCCGTTTGAGTTTTGCCGGGGAAAAATATTTTAGGGTATTGCCTTTTAAATGTTACTACATTTGTAG
>WFQV01000296.1 GCA_015486905.1 Melioribacteraceae bacterium
GCTCGGGGGTAGGACGAGAGAAAACAATAAAGTGTTTTGGCGCGATTTTTGGTTTTGCTCGTTTGGGGAAGATAAAAATCGTGACAAAACTTCGTAGGGAAATAATCAGATGAAAAAATTATTTTTATTTTTTTCGTTAATAATTTTCATTTCAAATCTCAGCGCGCAGGAAACCGGACTCGGAGCGGGAATAATAATCGGTGAGCCAACGGGCATCTCGGCAAAATACTGGTTGGACGGTCAAAACGCTCTCGACGTCGGTTTGGCGTATTCACTTTTTAAAGCAAACAACGGAGTGGCTTTACATATCGATTATTTATTTCACCTTATGCACATCTATATTTCAAACCAAACTTTTCTTCCTTATTACGGGTTTGGAGGAAGAGTTAAATTCTCCGGCAATAGTCAAAGTTCTTTGGGCGCTCGGGGCGTCGTGGGCGTTGGGTGGATTTACAAACCGAAACCGATAGATGTTTTTCTTGAATTTGCACCGGTTTTTGATTTGCTGCCGGCAACGGAAATTTCATTGGGCGTATCACTCGGAGCACGATACTATTTTAACGTTAAATAATTTCAACTTCTAAATTTCAAGCAATTTTTAATCCTAAAAAAAAGAGAGTTTTACAAACATCAGTAATATTATTTTTTTTACTTGATTTTAACACCGTTTAATAATAGATTTTCATTCGAATTTAACAAATTATTATGGAACCATCAGAATTTTACTTGGACAACAACAGCAATAACTCTTTCTTGGAAGAGGAAGAGATTCAAACCAAAATAGAAGATTGCAAAAAACACATCTCCGAAGGGGAGACGTTTCTTTATCTTGACTCCATCGAAGATACCATTCAGCTCTGTGCCGAATACGACTTTGTGCGCGAGGGGTTGTTCCTTGCCGAAGCTATTATTCACGTAGCACCTTACAATTCAGAGGCTTGGCTTTACAAAGGGATTTTTCTAAATAATTTATTCGAATACGAAGAAGCCTACGAATCCCTCAAAAAGACACTCGCATTTAATCCCAACGACGTCGAGGTTTTAATCAACATTGCTATTGCAGAAGAGAACCTCGGGCTGTTGGACCGAGCGAGCGAGTCCCTCCGGCACGTTTTGGAAATCGAACCGACAAACACGGATGCACTTTTTAATTTAGGGCTTCATTACGAAAAGAGAGATAATTACGAGAAGGCGGCGTTCTATTTCGAAAAGGTTTTGAAATTGGAACCAAAGAGCAGCGATGCTCTTTACGAATTAGGTTACTGCTACGAAAATATTGACAAGTTAGACAATGCGCTGGACGCTTACGAAAGATATTTGGACCTGGAACCCTACAGTTCCACCGGTTGGTACAATAAAGGTATTGTCCTTCTACGCAAGAACAAATTCGAGCAGGCTGCCGATACATTTGAGCTTGCTCTTGCAATTAATGCCGAGTTCTCAAGCTCTTGGTTCAACTGTGGAATAGCTTACGCCAATATAAAAAAATACAGAAAAGCACTTAGCTGTTTTAAAGAAGCCGCCAAATTAGACCCTGAAGATGAGACAATATATTTCAACATTGCACAGACTTACGAAGACTTGGGCGATTTGCTTAATGCCGTACGTTACTATTCAAAAGCAATAAAATTGGACGCTGATTTTACTGAGGCATATCTCGCAAGGGCAATCTGCAATCAAAAGTTAAAACGCTATTTAAGTGCTTTGGAAGATGTTGAAACGGTCCTTAAAAATGACAATTACCACATCGAGGCTTTGTTTTTAAAAGCCGAAATAGAGGAAACTTTTTACCACTCCGAAGAAGCGGTAAGTTGCTATTTAAAAATTATTGACCTCGAACCTAAAAACTTCGAAGCGCATTTCAAACTAGCCGGAGCTTTAATTAATCTCGGCAGATTCAAAGAAGCGCGTGACTATTATCTTAAATGCATTCGAATGAAAAAAAATCACGCTAATTCATTTTACGGAATCGCAAAGGCATTCTTTTTATTAAACGAGAAAGAGAAAGCTTACACCTCATTGCTGAAAGCCCTCTCAATTGACCCTCGCTACAAAAAGACAATTCTACGGGACTTTCCGGATTTGCTTTCCTCACCGATATTACAAAAATTATTAGCTGAACAATAATAACCGTAGAGGGCAGGAATGAAATCTCCATTTGCAAAACACAAAGCAGTCGTGGGCATTATTGGTCACCCCATTAAACATTCCCTTTCGCCTTTAATGCAGAACACTGCTTTCGAGCACAAAAATTTGGATTACGTTTATCTTCCGTTCGACGTGCTCTCAGAAAATCTTGAAGATGCAATGAAAGGTATGGTAGCCCTTGGAATAAAAGGTTTCAACGTTACCATTCCGCACAAGGAAAAAATAATTCAATATTTGAACAATATTTCCGACGAGGCAAACATAATAGGCGCTGTTAATACTGTAGTTAATGAAAACGGAACACTTACCGGCTACAACACCGATGTTAACGGAATTTTAAAAACACTTGAGCCTTTTAAAGATGAGCTTGAAGATTCCGAAGTCAGCATTTTCGGTGCGGGCGGTGTGGTTAGAAGTATTCTCTACACCCTAATCGGTAACTTTAAAATAAAAAAAATAAACATGATTAACCGCACAAAAGAGAGAGCCGAATTTCTCAAGGATTATTACTCTGAAAAAATGTTGTTTAAAAATATTTCAACTTTTGAACTAATGCCGCCGGATTTAACCAAGGTGATTTCCCACAGCAAGTTATTAATAAACGCAACCCCTTTGGGAATGTTTCCCAATACGGACGATTCTCCGCTTTTAATTTCAGATTTCTTCAATGAGAGCCAAATAATTTTTGACGTGGTTTACAATCCGCTCAAAACGAAATTCCTTGCCCTCGCCGAATCTGCCGGTGCACGTACTTTAAACGGATTAAAAATGTTCGTAGAACAAGGTTCGAAATCCTTCGAATTATGGACGTCCGAACAGATGCCGACTGACTTGGTAACCGACGTAATCCGGCAAGAACTTAAAAAATAATACCGTTTTAAATTTATTACTCCGATTCCCTATGAATCACAAACGCATTTGCTTGTGCGCTTGGCATAATAATCATTTCATTAATGTTCGCATGCGGCGGCCGCGTTGCACAGAATTGAATTGCTTCGGCAATGTCTTTACCGGTTAGAGGAGTTAAGCCCTTGTAAACTTCCTTCGCTTTTTGTTCGTCGCCGTTAAACCGTACAATACTGAATTCCGTCTCAACCATTCCGGGGTCAACGCTGCTAACGCGCACACCGGTGCCGAGCAAATCCATTCTTAAAGAGCGTGTAATTGCGGCAACTGCATGCTTGGTAGCGCAGTAAACAGAACCTTTCGGGTACGCCTCGTGCCCGGCAATAGAGCCGAGATTAATTACATGACCGCTTCCACGTTCAACCATTCCGGGCACAACACTGCGGGTTACGTAAAGCAGTCCCTTAATGTTGGTGTCAATCATTTCTTCCCAACCGTCAACATCATCTTCGTAAAGTTTGTTTAAGCCCCTGCCGAGTCCGGCGTTATTTACCAAAATGTCTATTGCCTTCCAGCTTTCGGGCAAAGCGGAAATACTTTTTTCAACTTCCTTTCTGTCCCTTACATCCAATTTAAACGTAAAAGATTCCGTTCCGAATTTCTCTTTAAGCGAAGAAGCAAGTTCCTCGATTTTTGAAATTCTTCTTGCCGCTAAAATTAATTTAGCTCCTTCTTCCGCAAAAGCTTCGGCACATGCTTTACCGATTCCTGCCGAAGCGCCTGTAATAAAAACTATTTTGTTTTTTAACGATTCCATTTTTACCTCCGTATTTATCTTTCAATCCAGCTTGGTCTGTCCGTTTCAAAATTCGGTGCAATTACTTCGTAACGGTATTCTTGGACGACGGTACTATCGCCGTAAGCAACATTGTCGTGTGCTTTGCTTTTCCAAATTTTATCGGAAAGAATTTCCGTTTTGCTCCCGTCGTTAAATTTAATTTCACCGATAATATTTACCCCGGCACCGCCGTGCCTGTTGTAATTAATCGCGTGAACTTCAATTGTGTTTTCCCCCTGCTTCAGATATTTTTTCACATCTAAATATTTTACTCTTCCGTATTCAACGAGAAGGGAAAGCGTTTTACGTGCAAAGACTTTGGCAATGAATTGCCCGTTCAAATACAGCTCTGCGTAAGTATCTCCCATTAGCTGTATTTTTGCAGATTCAATCTTCTTTTCGATGTTGAACGAAAAAGAAAAATCGGCTTTCTTTGCAAGCGAATCTTCCTTTACTTTGCAGTAAATCCATTTACTCGGAATTAGCGGCGACATAAGTGTATCGTTCGCAAGCTCGGTTTGTATTTCTTTAAAAAAGGAAATCAAGCGGTTAAATTTATCCTCTATTAAATTCAAATTCGCCGGCTCGTAATATTCTATCCAAATCTTTTTAAAACTCTCCTCGAGATTTTTCAATGAAGAAATATTTTTCTTAATCAAAGGGATTGCTATTTTTTTCTTCCGAACAAACGTTAAATTTGTATCCTGCAAAGCAAGAGAGGTTTCCATCTTAAGTGCGTACCACGAATAAAGCCGTTCAAGAAATTTGTAAATTTCAACTTGTCCCTTGTTCTTGTGTACGGTTTTTCCCAACAATGAAATTTTTTCACTAATCACCGGAAGGGATTCTTTAAGCCAGCTTAACTTTGCGGTAGGGTCAACGTTCGGCACCCACCAAACTGATTTTTTGAACGGCAGCAGCGGATGTCGCCAGATTTCGTGCCAAAGGAATTGGTTAAGCGTGTTGCTGAACCAAAGATTTAGTTCCATTGCCGTGTCGTTTTTAATGCCGAAGAAACGCTTAAAAAATTCCGAGTTGAAATTAGCGATGTTTGCGCCGCTGCTGTTCCATGCGCAATCAGCCGACCAAGCGTAATCCCAATAAAGTAATTCCTTAAATGTTTCCGCACCGTAATCCCCCCAGTTTGAGTTAATCATTCCGAGCGAGTTGTTCTCGACTCCTATTTTGGTGAAGTATTCAATGTTCGGGAGAGCATTCAAATTCGTGGGGTAAGTTGTAAGAAAATTCCATGATGCGGGCGAGACAATGGTTTGAAATCCGGCATCCTTAAATTTTTCAACCGAGGGATAATCGAGCGAGGGGCGATAATGCCAATCAACTATAATAATATCTTTCGGAATCATATCCAAAATTTCGGGGTGGAGTAAAAGCATGTCGCCGTACATCATTACTTTCTTGTTGTATTTTTTAAGCAGTTTGTAAACCTTCAGATAATGTTCTGCGTGAACCTTTGCAATGCCGAGGCTATCGACCAATTTTTTACTTTTACCCAAACCGACATCGAAACTTTCGTCCGCACCCATGTGAAAATATGGCGAGGGGAAAAGCTCCGTTACTTCGCTTAGTAACTTGTCCAAAAATTCGTAAATTGTGGAGTCCGAAACATCAAGCGTTGCCGCACCGGGGAACTCGGCATATTTCAAAAATTTTTCCTGCGACAAAATATTTTCGTAATGTCCGAGCGTTTGAAAAACCGGAATAACCTGAACAAATTTCTCCTTTGCGTAACTTACCAAGTCCTTTATTTCCTCTTTGCTCAGCGCACCCCGGTTTTTGCCTATCGAAGGGAAAGCGTCAAATTGAATCATATCTTCAAGATAAGGCATATAGACATTCATTTTGTAACGAGAAATAAAATCGATAATCTTTTTAAAATTCTTTAACGTTGAAACTTGTCCTCTGCTTATATCATCGGAAATTCCGCGAAATTTCATATCCGGGAAATCTTTGATTTCAACGCCTTGAATTTTAAAACCTTTGCTTTGTTCTAAAATTTGAGCAAATGTTTGAAGACCGTAAAATAAGCCTTTGTAGGACTCGGCCTCAATCAAAACTCCGTCATTATTAGCCTTAAGAAGATAAGCCTCATCGGAATGTTCTCGAGGAAAACTAAATGAAAGCGAGTCTTTAATCAATAGTTTTACATCCGCTTTGCTTTCTTCGTTTGTAAATAAAAAGTCAATCCCTTTTTCTTTCCCAATTTCCACAAGAGCATCAACACAGTATTCCGAACCACTGCCGTTTCGGTCAATAAACACAGTGGGGTGGCGGCCTAAATGTAATCGAGAGTCAACAATAATAATGCTTTTCGGTGTCGGTAATATTTTGTAATCCATTTTGGTTTGCCCGGCAAGTTGTGCTAAAATAAAAAAGAAATAAAACGGCAAGGTCTCTACAAGTTTCATCCATCGTCCGTAATTTAATCAAAAATGTTTGAATTTTAATTTTGTAAATTAGAACATTTCTCAATCAGTCGCCAATCAGACGGAATCAATAATATAGCCGTCGTTTGCAACAAAAATTTTCCCTTGCATCTCTTGAGTAAGTTTGGAAATATATTCTTCCAACTCATCGAGTTTTTCCTCGTCAATGTGCGTTAAATAAAGTTTCTCCGGATTTGAATATTTAAATAATTCAATTATTGAACTAAAATCAATGTGGGTGTACTCTATTATTATAGTACTGTATTTTTCGGTGAAGAGTTTAACGTCGTTATTATTTCCCAAATCGGATGTGTACAACAATTTTTTGTTCCCTTTCTCAAAAACGAAACTACTCGAAACAAAGAGCTTATCGGGGTAATTAACAACTTGCAATGTTTTTTTAATATGAGAATTTTTAACAGGAACAAAAGAGAACATTTCGGTGATTTGGTATTTTAATCCGAACTCGTAACCGTTTATTCCCAAATCGAAAGGAAGTTTGTCGGGGAAAAGGTAAGAGTGTGTTAGCAGCTCGGAAGTAAAATCAACGAAGTTTTCATGGACAAAAATTTCCAGCGGAGCGGTTCGGTGTGAAAGGTACATTTGCGTAATCAAGGATGGCAGTCCTGCGAAGTGGTCTGCATGAAAATGGGTTATTAAAATATGAGTTATCTTGCGGATATCGATTTTTTCTTTAAGCAATGCTTTGGAAACGCCGTCGCCGGCATCAACCAAAACCTTGCTGTTACTTTCTTCAATTAAAACCGCAGAGTGAAATCTTTGCAATTGTGTTTTACCTGAGCCGGTACCTACAAATGTGATTTTCATTTTTTGTCCTATTGTTTTAGAACAATTCTACCGCTTATTCCGAATTCTTTCTTAATCTCGGCAAGAAGTTTTTCAGCGTCTTTTTTACTTGAGAATTTTCCTACCGTTACAACGTTAAAAACCGAACCGCCAATGTCTTTTGTGTAAATTTCCGATGACCAGCTTTTTGCTTCGAATTTCTTCCGAAGTTTTTTAGCATTGTCATTATTTAAAAAAGCCCCTGCTTGAATTGTGAAATACGTTTTACTTAGCGACGGTTTCTTCTTAATTACCACCGGCGATTTTTTGCTCTTCCGTTTAGAAATAGTTTCCGATTTTATTTTACCTTTTTTAGCAATAACGAGCGAGTCCAAATCCTGCTGGGGAATGTTTCTGTCGGCGTATTGAATGTAGGGCGAACGAGGATATTCCTCTTTAAGTTTTTCCAAATAGCTTTGTGCTTTGTTGTAAAGCCCCATTGAAAAGTAGAACGAGAATATTCTGTAAAGCGAAGCATCGGCGTAATTACTTTTGGGGTATTGGGAATAGACTTTAAAATATTTTTTCAATGCTTCCTCGCCGTTTGTAGTGAGTACGGCATCCAAAAAAATAACCGACGGGTCGGCGGGGTTTTCCTTCTTGAGTTGGGGTAATATTTTCAGCACTTTGGTGGCGTTACCGCTTTCAATCTCCTTTAGATACGGAGTAATGTCAAGCTCTTGAGAGCTTACGTTTTCCGATAAAAAAATCAAAACAAGGATCAAAAGTGCCGTTAACTTTTTCATCTTTTTCTATTCCTTTCCTCTAAAGTTTTGTCACGATTTTTTTTTCTTCCTTAAACGAGCAAGCACAAAAATCGCGCCAAAACACTTTTTGTTTTTTTCTCATTATGCCCGAGCTAAAACTCGGGGTTAATAAGATGTCGCTCATGTGGAGCTTTGTTCAAGTTATTTTGTACACTTTGTTTTTCGGTAATCTGTAACAAGTCTTAACCTCAATCTCAAAGAAAAAAACAACAGAACAATCATCCAACCATCCATTCATCCAACCATCCAACCATGCAATCAATCTACTCCTCACGCATTCATAATTCATCATTCATAATTAATATCATTCTTTTGGGTGTCTTAAATTAGTCATGATTGCTTTTATTTGTTCAAGCTGTTTTTTGAATCTCAAAAAAATCGGGAGAAATTTTCTCCACAACGTCTCCGAAGAGGGTTGCGGAGGTTGCGCGATTTATTTTCACTTTGATGTAATCCCCGGTTTTGTAAGAATCGGAAGCGGGGAAAATCGTAACCTTGTTCGTATCGGTGCGTCCGGCAAAATATTCGCTCGATTTTCGGCTCTCGCCTTCAACCAAAACAACTTCTTCCCCTCCCAAAAGCTCTTGATTTTTCTCGAAAGAAATTTTTTGTTGAAGGTCTATTATTTCTTTTAATCTCCTTCCTTTAACATCTTCGGGGACGTCGTCATTCATTTTATATGCCTTGGTCCCTTCACGCGGAGAATATTTAAACATAAACGCACCGTCGTAACGAACTGTTTTCAGTACATCCAACGTTGCCAAATGGTCTTCTTCCGTTTCGGTTGGGAAACCGGCAATTATATCGGTAGAAAAACTCACTCCCGGAATAATCTTTCTTGCTCTTTCAATTAGTTTAAGGTAATGTTCAATTGTGTAAGTTCTGTTCATTAATTCCAGAATTCTGTCCGAGCCGGACTGCACCGGTAAATGAATGTAATTACAAACGTTCGAATTTTCAGCAATGGTGTAAAGCAATTTGTCCGAAAGATCCTGCGGGTGCGATGTTGTAAATCTGATTCTCATTTTTCTGTCAACCCGTGCTACGGCGGCGAGCAAATCGGCAAAGTCGTTTTCCTTATCCTTGTAAGAATTTACATTTTGACCAAGCAGCGTAACTTCTCGGAAACCCCTCCGGGAAAGAGTTTTTACTTCATTAACAACAGAAAAAAGTGTGCGGCTTCTTTCCCTGCCACGGGTGTAAGGCACAACGCAGTAAGTACAGAATTTATCGCAGCCCCGCATTACGGAAATCCATGCTGAGAGACCGCCTTCACGATAAGGGATAATATCGTCGTATGTCTCCGTTCTCGAAAGTCTTACCCCAATTCCTTTACCGCCGCTAAATGCTTCGTCGAGATATTCCGGAAGGTTACGGTACTCGTCGGGACCGACAACGAGATTAACAATTTTGTTTTTCTCAATTAGATTTTCTCTGAGCCGTTCCGCCATGCAACCCAAAATGCCAACAACAACGTTAGGTTCGCCGGATTTAACACTTTTGATGTTGCCTAATCGGCCGTAAATTCTTTGCTCGGCATTATCCCGAACACTGCAGGTATTAAGCAGAACAACATTTGCCTCTTTAAGGTTTTTGGTTAGTTCGTAGCCTTTGTCAAGCAAAATACTCATCACCAATTCACTGTCGGCTACGTTCATCTGGCAGCCGTAAGTTTCTATGTAAACTTTATTTTTCTTCATTAAAAATTCTTTCTAATAAGTAATCAGCCAATACATAATTAAATTAAAAATAATAAAAGCAATGATTCCGAAAGTGATGTAAAGTGTCTTCATTTTTTTCTTATGATCTTGGTAAAGTTCATCTTCGAAATCATCATTATTTTTAAATAGTCTGAACATTTTACATCTCCGAAAAAACTGACTTTGAATATTTAAAGTTACACATTCGTAAAATGAATAACAAAAGTTTCGTTGTTGGATGGATTGTTGCATGAATGCATGAATAGTATCCTCAATCAAATATTCGTTTTTTTTTGTCAAAATATTTTAAACTTTTCATAATAATTGAAATTGGGAAATTGGCTGCCGGCTTTGCCGCGCTAAGAATTATGAATGGTTAATTGTGAATTGTGAATGGTAAATAGTTAAGATGAAAAGGTTAAAAGGTTAAAAGATTAAGAGGAAAATTGTTGGTCGTTTTAAAGGGACAAAATAACTTGTCATTTCGACGAACGAAGAGAGGAGAAATCCCGGAAACAGGATAAACATCTTCCGCTAAGGTAGAGAGGTTTTGGAATAATGGAATTATGTAAAGTTGGAATTGTGAAGTCAGTTTTGATTGAAAACATTATTCCAAAATTCCATTTTTCCATCATTCCCAAAACGTTTACATAAATATTTCTTCTAACTCCTAAATTCTAACTACTAAGATTCTGTACACCAATTACTAATTATATTATCCTCAATCAAATCTTCGTTTTTTTTGTCAAAATATTTTAAACTTTTCGTAATGATTAAAATTGTGAAATTAGTTGCCGGATTTCCCGAGCTAAGGATAAATGTATAATTGGATGAATGGATTGTCCGCCTTCCCCAGTATAATGTCGAATCGCAATGATGGCGCAATATCCAACAATCCAATCATCCAACCATCCAAGAAACACTCGCGAAATTTTTCCTGCTTTATTCGGAACGAAATAACGAATCTTCAGCATTCTCTTTGGTTTGGAATATTATGCCACTTCCTTGGAAATATCCTTAGACATCTCACTGTAAAACGAAGGGGTTACACCCATTATTTTTTTGAAC
>WFQV01000297.1 GCA_015486905.1 Melioribacteraceae bacterium
ATTATTACCTCTTCATTTTTTCCTCTGCGAAAAAATCTTTGCGGTCTTTGCGTGGAACTACATCACTTTTCCACGCAGAGAACGCAGAGAATTTTCGCAAAGTTTATATCGCGGCAAGCCGCAATTATGAATTATGAATGATGAATTATGAATTAAGATCTTAAAGCGAAAATTTTTTGACAAAAAAACAAAGATATAAACTGTAATACTATAATAGAAAGGAAAGTTAGCTTGATTACAGGTTTAAAAACATTTGCGAAAATTCGTGTAATTAGCGGCTAAAAAAACACATGAAAAAAAGCAATTCAAACTTTACCGATTTTTCAGCGTTGGTTGATTTCAGCAAATTAATTAATTCGAGTCTCGAACTAAATTTTACTCTCAACAATTTGCTTTTGACCTGCATGGGTAAGCTGCTTGTTACCAAAGGTTTGGTTTACCTTCTTAACAAAAATCATGAGTTTGAATTAAAACTTTCAAAAGGGGTTCAAGAGAAAGATAAAATCCCCGCCCGGAGTTTTAACTTTACGGATTACACGGATGAGAAAAAGCGTAAATATATTTTTAACAGCGACGATTACCCTTTAATAATAGAGCTTAACGGCACACGGGGGCTAATAGGACTGTTAATATTGGGCAAGAAGTTAACCGGTGAAAAATATTCCGATGAAGATAGACGTTTCCTCTCGACAATTGCCAACCTATCAGCGACGGCAATTGAAAATGCAGAAGCATTTCTGCAACGGAAGGAACTGAACAAGCAGTTAAGTGCAAAAGTAAATAAACTTACTACATTGTTTGAAATAAGTAAGGAATTTAGCGGTACGCTTGACATTCAACGTATTTCCAAACTTCTTATTTTCTCCTTAATCGGACAGTTAATGGTTGCCGAGTTTGCAATAGTCCTTTGTGAAGAAGAAGGCTTTGAAATATTGGAAAGCAAATTTGACGAGGACGAACTAAAAAATGCTCTCCAATCTTGCAAAATATTGCATTTCACCGAACCCGTAGAGAAAGAATCCATGCAAAAAGAATTCCCGGCTTTGAGTAGCTTGGGAATTAGAATGGCAATTCCAATGAAATTTAAAGGAGAGACAAAAGGCTTGATTTTATTGGGCAAACGGAAAAACAACCAGGATTATTCTCAATCGGACATTGAGTTTGCCTCTTCACTTTCAGGAATTGCAATCATCTCAATCGAAAATACACGAATGATTAATGAGGTGATTGAAAAGAAAAAAATGGAGAAGGAATTGGAAACGGCACGTAGCATTCAAAAAAGCCTTCTCCCCTATTCTCTTCCCAAGTTAAAAAATTTCGACATCGCCGCCGTAAGCGAATCCGCGAGACAAGTCGGCGGAGACTATTACGATGTAATCCCGCTCGACGGGGAGCGTACGCTCATTGCAATCGGCGACGTTTCCGGCAAGGGAGTTCAAGCCGCTCTATTGATGGCTAACCTTCAGGCATTTTTAAAATCAATCTCAAAGCAAAATATTCCAATCGATGAAGCAACAAACTTAATTAACGACCTGGTTTCCGAGAACACGAGAATGGGAAATTTCATCACTTTTTTCTGGGGAATATTAAAAGACGAAACGGGAGAATTTCATTACGTGAATGCAGGGCACAATCCGCCAATATTAGTTAACAACGGTAAAGTTACTTTTCTCAAAACGGGCGGAATACTACTCGGCGTTTCCAAAACAATGATGCCTTACAAATCCGACAAAGTAATTCTTACTGCGGGTTCAAGGCTCGTTTTATTTACCGACGGCATCACGGAAGCAATGGATAATGATTTTAACGAATACACCGACGAACGTTTGGTGAATTTGGTTAGAAATTTCAGGGGGACTTCGGATGAACTGCTCAAAGCAATTATTGAAGATGTTCGCAGGCACGCCAACGGGAGAGAACAATATGACGATATCACATGCGTAATAATTACGGCAAAAGAGAACGGATGAAATTTTGGCTGGCAAAATATCGTAAAGGGCTAATCATTGCAATTACCGCAGTGTTGATTTTTTTAAACATTGCCAATCTTTATTTTATTCTTGGTATTGCTCCGATGTCCAATGACGAATGCCTCTGGATACCTAAAAAAATTACTCAAGACTCAACAATAGTAACGATTCAAAAAGTAAAAAAAGATGGGGTTACTTGGAATGCCGGAATCCGTAACGGCGACAGACTGTTGGAGATAAACGGTCAAACGATTAAAAATACTCGCGATGCTCAGTTTATTTTAAATTCGGTTGCCAAAGGCGATAGCGCCATTTATCTTGTATCGAGAAACGGTAAAACTTTCCAAGCGAAAGTTGAAGTTAAAAAACTCATTAGTTTCCAATCCCTCGGCTATGCGCTATTAGCTTTCATTTGGCTATTGGTTGCGTTTGTGGTTGTGCTTGCGAAATCGGAAGGAGAGGTTCAGAGACTTTTTTATCTTCTCGGTGCGCTGTTTACTTTCATTTCACTTATTAGCTTTTTTCAAGTAGGTTACCTTCAGAACCCTTACTTTTTTGTCAGTTGGTTGATTATTGCAGTGGATTTAATTTGGCTAATAGGTTCTTCTTATTTGCCTTTCTCTCTCGTACACTTTTTCTGGATTTTCCCGAGGCGGGCTAAAATAATATCAAGGAAATACACTCTGAAAATCCTGTACGGAATACCGACAATAATATTCTTATTTGCTCTGTTAGTAAGGTTTAAGTATTTTTATTTCCGCCCCGTCAACCTTTTTAACCTTCCCCGCTCGGCTTTTATTATTATGTACTTTATTCCTGCAATTTTAATTTTCCTGGGAATGTTAATAGGGTTTATTTTACTCTTTAAATCTTATTTGAAATTAGAAAACAAACGTGAGCGCTCACCTATCTTTGTGATTTTGGTAGCTTACGGAATTGGTATTGCTTCAATTATTTACACCCAAACCTTAGCAAACGTTTTAGCGGACACAATTTTCAACACGCCGGAATATTTTATGCCGATTATATTTGTTGCTCTCATCCCCATTGCATTCGGTTATTCTATTTTCCGCTATTCGTTAATGGACGTAACGGAAGTAATTAAAAACGCAATTCTCTATTCAATTGCAACAGTTACTCTCGGTGTGCTTTATTTCCTTATTATTTATTTACTCGGGCAAAATATTAGTCAAGTACTAAGTACCGATTACCAGGGAATTATTGCCGCTGTAATATTCATCATCTTTGCAATTATTTTTCAATCTACAAAAGATAGGTTTCAGGATTTACTTACCAAGAAATTCTACCCAGAACAATTTGCCTACCAAAAAGTTATTTTGAAATTCAGCAACGAAATTACAGGCACAATAGGCTTGGAAAATATTTTGGATTCCACATCAAGTACTTTTAATGATGCATTAAAATTAAAGCGGTTTGCAATTTTACTTAAGAATAAAAAAAGAGATTTTATTTTAAAACGTGGCACAAACATAAAGGCGGAATACTTTGTGCTTCACAACAGCGAGGAAGCGCTAGTAAAAATAATTCAAGAAAAAAAACTTGTACATTTGCATCCGGTAATTGAGCGGGAAGATTTTTCAAAAGTATTTCCTAAAGATTTTGAGCTTTTGAAAAGCGAGGGAATTTACACAATCATTCCTCTAATGATTAAATCCAAAATTATCGGCTTGCTTCTGTTCGGCTTAAAACACTCGGGCGCACATTTTGCCGGTAAAGATTTAGAACTGCTAAGTGCCGCGGCAAATCAAGTGGCGGTTGCAATTGAAAATGCACGGCTTTACGAATCCGAAGCTGAAAAGTTAAAAATCGAAAGAGACATTGAAAATGCAAAAAGAATTCAAGAGAGCTTACTGCCGAAAGAATTCCCGAAAATAGAGCGCTTGGAAATTTGCGGCATAATGAAACCCGCTTTGCAAATAGGCGGAGATTATTTCGACTTAATTAAAATTGACAACAACAGCGTTTTTGTGATTGTTGCCGATGTTTCCGGCAAGGGACTTTCGGCTTCGTTCTACATGTCGAAAATTCAAACAATGACACGCCTTTACTGCAAAAAAGGGAAAACGCCAAAAGAGATTTTGAAAAAAGTAAACGAGGAAATCTACGGTGCAATCGAGCGGAGCTGGTTTATTACAATTTCCCTCGCCTTGATTAATACTGAAAAAATGGAAATGCAATTCTGCCGCGCGGGGCACACACAGGCAATTAAAACGGACGGACATTCCTTCGAAACTTTAATCCCTTCCGGTATTGCAGTCGGACTGCAAGGAAAGGAAGTTTTTAACAATTCTCTCGAGGAGCTAAAAATAAAATTAACACCTAACGACTTGCTCTGCTTTTTCTCGGACGGACTTTCAGAAGCAATGAACGAAAAGAAAGAGCTGTTCCGAATAGATAGAATTAAGGAAACCATTTTAAATGAATTTAACGCCGCTAATTGTGAGATAATTCAAAATAAACTCCTCTCACAAGCCGAAAAATTCAGAGGCTCCGCACATCAGAATGATGACATTACACTTGTGCTGATTAGAGTAAAATAAATTTGTACGATTTTGAAAAATTTTCAACGATGGAGCCACATTATTGAATGAAGAGAGCGAAGTAATATGTCAAACAAGGGACTGCTCAACTTGTCGCAAATAAATCCGCTCTTCAATTCCATTCACAAAATAAAATCACTTACTTTTTTATTTAAGAAAGTTCTTTCTGAATAATTTCCTTCATTTTGGAAATTGTTTGCTCCTGTCCTTTGTAACCGTATTTGATTGCCTTGCCATTGTAAATTTTAGCTTTGGTAACATTACCTTCATTTTCATAAATTAAAGCAAGCTCTGCGTAGGCTTCGGCAAATTTGGGATTTAATTCAATCGCCTTGGCCAAATATATTTTAGCCTTTTTATTATCTTGAAATATTTCCTTTTGAAAAAACCCTACTGCAAAATTTAACCCTGCATTTTGAGGTTTCTTTTTCAAAGCGGAGTCAAGCATTTTAAAAAGATTGTAATCTTCGAAACGAAGTTTTGTGTAGAGCTTTTTATTTAAATATTCAACCATATCGTTGAATTTTGGGATATCGATGTAACCTGTAATAATAGTAATGAATTCGCCTTTGGGAGTAAACAATCCCGTTGAGGGGTAACCCGTAACTTTTGCCGCTTGGGTAAATTGTGCATTAGTGAATTCCCTGCCTTGGAAGTGAACCGTACCGGATTTTTCAGGGTTAAGTCTGACTGTTACAAAAGATTTCCGAAGTGTCTTACGTACATTAGCATCACTGTAAGTTTTTTCTTCCATCACTTTACACCACTTGCACCAATCGGTGTAAAAATCCACAAGCAGATATTTATTTTGTTTTTTTGCTAAAGCAAGACCCTCGTCGAATTTGTGCCATTTTAGACTTTGAGAGTAGGAAATTCCCGAAATTAAAAAGGTGAGAAAAATTCCCAGTGAAAAAAGTTTTTTCATTTGTTCTCCAATTAGATTTAATTAACGTGTGTTTGATGCAAATAATACGATTTTGGTTCAAGGTTTAACAATTAAAATAATTGAAGAACGGTACAGGTTTAAAATTGTTGGCAAAAAATAAAAAAATAATAAAGAAGAAAACAAGAAATAAGAAATAGTTAAACGCCAGACGCCCGCCTTCGTCTGCGCTTCGCTTGATTACGTCGTGACAAGCAAGAGGTAAGACGCAAGGAATTAGGCTTATTATTGTCAAATCGAGGACCTTGCATAAATAGTACCCTCAATCAAATCTTCGTTTTTTTTCAAAATATTTTAAACTTTTCGTAATAATTGAAATTAGGAAATTGAATGCCGGCTTTACCGCGATAGGGATGGATGGATGATTGGATGATTGAATGG
>WFQV01000298.1 GCA_015486905.1 Melioribacteraceae bacterium
GCTACAACTTGTTATTAATTGTTTTTTAGTTTAGTGAATAACAAAAACAAATATTCTCAATATCATTGACTTGGCATCTCATCTATTTTATTATCCCCTTTTCTCATTAAGAGATAAATTAATTAAAAAAATATTATCTTGATTTGCTACTCTTAAGTGTAACGAATTCCTTTTAACGGTTCGAGTCTGAACACTTTGTAAATCGGGTAGAGCGAAACTATTATTGAAATTATTACAATTACAATTGTGATGTTAATAAAAATATCCGGCCTTGTAGAAGAAAAAATCAGCGGTAAAAATCCGTAATGCTCGTACATTTGTTTTAATGACCCGCCGACCAGAATCGGGTTGTGCATAAAATGGTAATTCAATCCGTAGCCGAAAACATTGCCCAGAACAATTCCGATTGAAATTATCATCAACATTTCCAAGAATATCGTAACGGCTAATCTGAAGTTTGAAATTCCGATTGAAAGTGAGATTCCGAATTCCAGATATCTTTCGGTGACGGACATTAGCATTGTATTTAAGATACCAAAGCCAACTATTAAAAACAAAATCAACTCAATCAGAAAGGTGCTTGAAGCTTTTAGCTGAGTTGTTTCCTCCAAGCCAGGCATAAATTCTTTCCAATCCAAAACCGTTAAACTTGAATCTTTAATTTTGCTTTTGAGAGTTTCTTTTACGGTGACGGACTTTCCCAACGAGTTCAAACGCACGGCTACAATATTAACCCTGCCGTACATTGCAAGCAACTCCTGTGCCGTCTTTAATCCAATAAATGCCACTTTTCCGTCGAGTCTCGGTGAACCGAAACTGACGACTCCCGTGATTTTAAATTTCATGTTTCCCATCGAACCGTCCAAGCCTTGAGCAAGTACGACAATCTCGTCGCCGAGTTTAGCACCTAAGTTTTCTAACAATTTGTTGCCTAAGATAATGTTGGCGGAGGTGTCCGTTTGTAAAAATTTCCCCCGAACTATTTTTTCGGTAAGCTGCGAGGTTTGCAATTCAAGTTTCGGAACAATGCCCGTTAGCATTACGCCGAGCGAGTTGTTTTTAAAAGCCGCCAAATCCGAAGAAACTATCCTCGGTGCAAACCCGGCAACGTTTTCATTGGAATTTAGGATTTTCTTAATTCCGTTAGAAAAGTGAAAGCTCTTGTTCAAAGAAGGCGCTTTGAAATATCCTTTCCGTTGAATTTGCAAATAACCGGAGTAAGTTTTAAGTGTGTGTTCAATGTTGTAATTAAACGTTCCTACTTGAAGCCCCCTCATCAGTTCCGGGACAAAGACAGCAAAAGCGACAGCCGCGAGCGTAAGGAATGAACGGCGTTTGTTCCGCCAAATGTTCCGCCAGGAAAGTTTGAGGATAAACTTCATCTGTTCCCTTTTTCAAGTTCCTGAAAAGAAAAAATTCTGTCGGGAATCTTAACGTTGAATTTCATTGAAAGAAGTTTGAAAGAAGTGGAATGCCCTTTCTTAACCATATTCACCATACGCCAAACGGTAGGCAGCTTTCTTCCGCCCATTTTTTTTATTTCCTTAAATTCCATGTAGCGTTTCAGCACACCTTTCTCATCGTAATATTCAACTTTCGCGGGGAGGTAATCCGTTTGCCGTACCCAGTAAAGAATTTTACCCCAAACAACGGGGGCGTCGGGATGGGGAATGCCTTGAATTTTCCAACACTTTACTCCGTCAATTTTATCTTCGCCTGTTATTTTCAAGTCGTAATCCCGCTGTATGTTTGACTCGCGTACTAAATCGTCGTTGGTAAAATCCGAGCCGTTCCAAGACTGTAGCATCATGGAAGGCGGAATTTTAATTGTCGTTTCCGTGTTGGCTAAGTAACTCCACATTTCGTTGCCTATTTTCAATGTCTTGTTCCCTCGCTCTCGTCTGGGGGATTTAATTACAATCAAAGCCTTCTTGTTGCCAACCCACCAGCTTTCCATTTTAAGCGTGCGCTTGTAATCGGGGGTTACAACTGTCATTTCAACCGTGCCGTGAGATGTTTTGCCTTTAATGGCATTCTCGGCTTTGGTTACAACCTCCTTAGCGCTTTGTGGAAAAATATTGGAATTTAAAAGTGTAATAATGATGATTAAAATTAGCTTTTTCATTTTTCAGCCTACCATTTATTTGGCAATAATAATCAATAATTTAATTTTTTTAATTGTCAAAAGCAAAATGTCCTTTTGATTTTTGAATGATTTCAATAGTTTGGTACAAGTTTAAATCCGGTGGCAAAAAACATTCACAAAAATTTCAGAATAAAACAATTAACGATTATTTATTAGAAGAAGATCTGGGGAGACAAAAATGGCATTAAAA
>WFQV01000299.1 GCA_015486905.1 Melioribacteraceae bacterium
AGGAAAGAAAATCCACAGATTTGCACGGATTAAACACAGAAAGATTATTTTTGAATTGTAAATAGTGAATGGTTCAAAGGTACAGATGCAAAGAGACAACAAATTAATTATGAATTAAAAACTTTACAGCAAAAATTTTTTGACAAAAAAACAAGGATTTAATCTGTAATACTATAGTAATTCATATTATTAACCCACAACTTCAGTTGTGGGGATATAAAAGTACAGCGCTTAACTACACACCGTTTTGGCGCAATTTTTGGCAAGTTAGTTTAGGAAAAGCAAAAATTGTGACAAAACAGCCACCGACAATTTGGGAATAATTAATGGGGCTAAAGCCCTGAGAAGTTTGTTGACTTTTTTAGCCGTCGAATAAATTCGACGGCAATGGTGTACTTCCAATATTCTGAATAATTTAATTACATTGCCGTTTGCTTCAGCAAACGGAGAGGAGAGAAAAGAGTAATAAATGGCTATAGCCACATTTCTTGTTCGTTCAGGAAGAGATTAAAGGATAGTTGGATAATTGGAGGATTGGATGTCTGGATTTTTAAATTTGGAATTGTCAATAGTCTTATCGCGGCAAAGCCGGCAGCCAATTTACAAACTTCAATTATTACAAAAAGTTTAAAATATTTTGACAAAAAAACGAAGATTTGATTGAGGATACTATTCAGCACTTTTGAATATGTGCATTTTTCAAACCTATTCACCCTTTCCCTCCTTCCCTTTCAAAAAGGGAAGAAGGGCGAGGTTCTAAAAACACACCAAGAGTCAGACCTCCCTCCTGCCTGCCGGTAGGCAGGGCAGGCAGGTCGGGAAGGGAGGGAAAGGGTGGGTTGCGAAAAATAATTAAAGCGAACAATGCGATAAAATGCTTAAAAACAATGCCACAAAGATTGATTGTACCCTCACATTTTGCGGGAGTTCTTGCAATGACTGAATAGTGCTTTTGGGGCAACCCTGAAAAAACGAAACACACCAAAACCTGTAAAAAAGTTAATGGATTTTCCCCTTTACTCAGCTTTCCAACAGCTGAAGTTGTTGGTTAATGAAATAATTCTAACGGGGTGATGCAGCAACATGCCAAATAAACCGGATTATTGGATTAAGGCTGGATGGTTTGTTGAATGGTTGGATATTGAGACATCATTGCGATTCCATAGTATACTTGGGAAGTCGGACAATCCATTCATCAAATCATCCTTAACTCGTCAAAGCCGGCAGCCAATTTACAAATTTCAATTATTACAAAAAGTTTAAAATATTTTGACAAAAAAAACGAAGATTTGATTGAGGATACCATTCATCCACTCATCCAATTATCCACTTATACACAATCCTGTCATCACGAGTGAACCAAGCTTATTGCGAGAGCGTGGCAATCTGTTGAAGTTGAGACAAAATTCGACAGATTGATTTCCCCGCCTTCGTTTGCGCTTCGCTTAACTTCGGCGTGACAAGTCCGCCTTCGTCTGCGCTTCACTTAACTTCGGCGTGACAAGTCCGCCTTCGTTTGCGCTTCACTTAACTTCGGCGTGACAAGTCCGCCTTCGTTTGCGCTTCGCTTAACTTCGGCGTGACAAGCTGGATGGTTGCATAGTTGGATGGCCGGATAAAATGCCGTAATGAAAATATGCTCAAAAACATTCGTAAAAATTCGTGTAATTAGTGGCTGAAAATAATCGGTTAAAAAAGAGAAGCGATAATAGTTTAAAATATTAGGAGATTATCAGGGAACATTTTATTACATCTAAAATTTTATTTAAGATTCAAAGACGTTATTTTTAGAAATTAAAAATAAAATTAAGTTGGAGAAGTAAAATGTTTAATAAAAATGTTTACATTGAAAGAAGAAAAAAACTAACCGAGAGAGTATCCTCGGGAGTAATCTTATTCTTGGGAAACACGGATGTCCCTATGAATTACACTGATAATCCTTACCGATTCCGGCAGGACAGCAATTTCCTTTACTACTTTGGCTTGGATGAACCGGACTTGGCAGGAGTGATTGATGTGGATTCGAACGACGAAATTCTATTCGGCAATAACAGGGATGTTGACGACGTAATTTGGATGGGACCGGATTTGACAATTACGGAGAAAGCAAATGCGGTGGGCGTTCCTTCCGCAATGCCTTACAATGAATTAAGCAGTTACCTTTCGCAAGCGGTGGAATCCGGCAGAAAAGTTCATTTCCTCCCACCCTACAGAGCGGAAACAAAAATAGAATTGGAAAGACTATTGGGAATAAGAGCCGATAAAGTCGTTAAATTTGTTTCTCAAAGTTTAAGTAAAGCCGTTGTCGCACAGAGGTCTATTAAACATGAAGAAGAGATTGAGGAAATTGAAAAAGCGCTTGAGATTAGTTACGAAATGTATTCGGTTGCAATGAAAAAAATACAACCCGGTTTGCTTGAACGTCAGCTTTACGGTGAACTCGAGGGCATTACGCTCGCAATGGGCAACGGTATTTCATTCCCTGTCATTCTTTCGATTCACGGTGAAACTTTACACAACCACCATCACGAAAATGTAATGGGCGAGGGGGACATCGTCGTTTTGGATTCGGGTGCGGAATCCGAGATGCATTACGCAAGCGATATTACGCGCACAATCCCTGTTAGCGGTAAATTTACCGAAAAGCAAAAAGAGATTTACAATATTGTATTAAAGGCTCAGACGGAATCTATTGAAATGATGAAACCAGGCGTGCAATATCGGGAAATTCATCTTCACGCAGCAAAGGTAATAGCCGAGGGATTTAAGGATATCGGCTTAATGAAGGGAGACATTGAGGATGCGGTTCTAAGCGGTGCACATGCGCTTTTTTTTCCACACGGACTCGGTCATATGATGGGCCTGGACGTGCACGATATGGAAGGGTTGGGCGAAAATCTTGTGGGTTACAATTCCGAAGTGGAAAGAAGCAAACAATTCGGATTAGCTTACCTTCGCTTTGCCAAGACATTGAAACCCGGTCATGTTATTACCGTTGAGCCCGGAATTTATTTCATCCCGCAATTGATTGAAAAATGGAAAAATGAAAATATGCTTACGGATTTTATTAACTACGACAAAGTTGAAGAATATCGTGAGTTCGGCGGAATTAGAATTGAAGACGACGTATTGGTTACACCCGAAGGACATCGAGTATTGGGAAAGCGTCCGATTCCCAAAACAATTGAAGATGTTGAAGAAGCTTGTTCCGGCAAATAATCGTTAATCTAATTGGAGAACCCGTCAAATGAAATCCCAGAACTATTCCGAACTTTACAGTGAGTTACAGAATTACATCCCCGAAGAAAGAATTTTTACCGACGAATTAAGAACACTTGCTTACGGAACGGATGCAAGTTTTTACAGACTCGTTCCTCAAATAGTGGTCAAGGTCAAAAATGAAGCGGAAGCAAAAACCGTAATCGATTTGTGCCGTAAACACAAAACTCCCGTTACTTTCCGCTCGGCCGGTACAAGTCTCTCCGGGCAGGCTATTACCGAATCGGTTCTGATGGTTGTTGACCGCAATTGGAGGGGGCACAAAATTAATGAGGACGCATCGCAAATTTCAATGGAACCGGGGTTGATTGGCGGATTCGCTAACCTTTACTTAAACAGATACAATAAGAAAATAGGACCCGACCCCGCATCAATTAACGCGGCAATGATTTCGGGAATAATTTCAAACAACGCAAGCGGAATGACAAGTGGAGTAGTGCGAAATGCTTACCACACTTTGGCGGGATTTAAAATTATTTTTGCCGACGGTTCCGTGCTGGACACAACCGACGAAGAGAGTAAAATTAAGTTCAAGGAAACACATAGAGAGTTCATTGAAAACCTTACTGCATTAGCAGAAGAAGTTAAGAGCAAAGAAGAAATTGCTTCCCGCATTTCTTACAAATTTAGAATTAAAAACACGACGGGTTACAGTGTAAACTCGTTGGTGGATTTTACCGACCCGTTCGATATTATTGCACATTTGATGGTCGGCTCCGAAGGGACACTTGGTTTTATTTCGGAAGTAAAATTAAACACCGTTCCGAGTCCTCCGGAAAAGGCCTCTGCATTGGTTTACTTCCCAAATGTTCGCGAGGCTTGCGCCGCAATACCAATGCTAAAAAATTTGCCGGTTGATGCCTCTGAAATAATGGACAGAATGGCGTTAAAGTCAATTGAAGATAAAGAAGGAATGCCGGAATTTATTCGCACTTTACCACCGGATGCCGCCGCACTTTTAATTGAAACTTCGGCAGAGAGTAACGAAGAGCTTAAATCGAACGTTGAAAAAATAACAAATGATTTGGCACCCTTGGAAAAGCTGAAAGATATTGAATTTACCGATGTTCCTTCCGAATACAAAAAACTTTGGGACGTGCGGAAAGGTTTGTTCCCGTCGGTTTGTAAATCCCGAGAAGCCGGCAAAACGTCAATAATAGAAGATGTAAATTTCCCTACGGAAAGATTGGCTGACGCCGCTTTGGATTTACAAAATCTTTTTGCCGATTACAATTTTAATGATACGATTATTTGGGGGCATGCTCTTTCGGGGAATTTGCATTTTGTATTTGCACTCGATTTATCCGACAAAAACGACATTGAAATTTATTCTAATTTCATGAACGATTTAACCCGTTTGGTAATTGAGAAATACGACGGTTCTCTGAAAGCCGAACACGGAACGGGTAGAAATATGGCGCCGTTCGTTAAGTACGAGTGGGGTAGTGAAATTTACGAGGTAATGAAAAAAATAAAACTCCTCTTTGACCCTGAAAATATTTTGAACCCGGGCGTGCTTATTAACGAAGACGAAACAGTGCACATTAAAAATCTTAAATTTACTCCTATTGCTAATCCGATAATTGATAAATGTATTGAGTGCGGTTTTTGCGAAAACGTTTGTCCCTCCAAAGATTTAACGCTCACGCCACGCCAGCGAATTACGGTTTACCGTGAAATTAAACGTCTTGAAAGCACGGGAGAAAACCCGATTAAGTTAAAGCATTTAATCGACGATTACGAGTATTTTGGCGATCAAACTTGTGCCACGGACGGATTGTGTGAATTGAAATGCCCCGTTGACATTGACACCGGTAAATTTATTAAAGAATTGCGAAAAGAAAAAGTTAAGGAGCAAACCAAACAAATTGCAAATCTCGTGACGGATTATTTTAGTTTTGTTACCGGCGTGGGCAGAATAGGTCTTGCAGTACTTGATTTAACCAATAAAATTCTCGGTTCTAATTTTATTAAGAATGCTTCTTTACTCTTACGTAAATGGTCGCACAATAAATTGCCACTCTGGAACGAGGAAATGCCCAAAGCCTCTGCGTCAAAGTTTGTAAGCACTTATTCTTACGGTGAGGGAAAAGCGGTGGTTTATTTCCCCAGCTGCATCAACAGAACAATGGGTGCTTCGCCACACGGCGATGGGAAAGAATCCGTGCCGGACGTAATGGTAAGACTTTTGACTAAAGCCGGCTACAAAATAATTTACCCGGAAAG
>WFQV01000300.1 GCA_015486905.1 Melioribacteraceae bacterium
CTCAAGCACAACCGAGATGACAATGAAAGACTCGGTAACGGGAATGTCCTCTAATGAAAATGCCGAGAACATTACTGCGGGAATTAAGCAGGAAGAAGGTTCCGAACAAGCAGGGAACGGTTACGCTGAAGAGACAAAAACCGTAAGTTTGAATGCGCTTTTCGAGCACATCCACAACAAAGTAATCCATTTCCCCATTGCTCTCAGTATTGTAGGATTCTTTTTAATGCTAATCGGCTACAAAAACAACAAATACAACGCCGCTCTCAAAATAATTATTCCCTTTGCGGCATTAGTTGCCGTGGTAGCTGTAATTGCAGGTCTCAGTCAAGCTGTGGCATTTGAAGGCACGGGAGTTTATTCCATTGTTGAAACGCACAGACTGCTCGGAATCATTACTCTGATATTTCTGATTTTGTGGTCTGTCGCTCTTTACGTTAAAAAGTTAAACAAATTCGTTTGGATTCTTGCAACTTTAACAGTACTTTCTGTTTCGGTTACAGGTTTCTACGGCGGAATAATAGCACATTAAAAAAAAGGAGATGAGAAAATGATGAACGGAATGTTCGGCGGAGGAATGTGGTTCGGATGGATTTTCTGGATTATTATTCTTGTAATTATCATCTGGGCTGTGGTTCAATTTACAAACAGGAACCAACAAAACAACAGGTTAAATTCGAATAGCGAAGAAACTCCTTTGGAAATTCTCAAAAAAAGATACGCCAAAGGGGAAATTTCCAAGGAAGAATACGAAGAAATTAAAAAGAATCTCTAAAACCGAAGGGTTTTGAAAACTTGTTCTTTCTAATATTTTGATTTCAGGAATTTATTGCGAACTTCAGAAGGTTAGGTTTACTAAGACTGTGGCGTCACGTCATTACAAGGAAAGAAACGATGACTTGCTTAATCAATCGGTCAATTTGCACAAATGGTTTTCGTAGCGCAGATTGCTTGCAATCTGCGAAAACAAATCCACACAGTTTGCCCGCTACGCTTAGCAAACTGTGCTACGAAGATATTTTTATTAAAAAAAACGGAAAGAAAAAATGAAAAGACGAGAATTTATTACCAACTTTGCACTAACCGCGGGTTTGGTTACTACGACGGGATTTTTACAGGCATGCGAAAAATATTCGGAGAAACCCGCCGTAAGAACTAAAAACTTTAAAGCCGATTTGGAACTTGACTTGATTTCCAAAAACGATTATGTCCATGTCTTCCCGGGTAAGTCCACACAAGTTTACAGGTACGACTTTAAACTGATTAAAGGTAATAAAAATAGGGTCGTCCCCGTAAATGATTCTTACTTGGGACCGATTATTCGCATTAAAAAAGGTGAGAAAATAAGAGTCAACTACAAAAATCTTTTGGACGACGAGTCAATTGTCCACTGGCACGGTTTGCACATTCCGGAGGAAATGGACGGACATCCCCGTTACGTAATTGAGAACGGTGAAAAGTACATTTACGAATTTCAAGTAATGAACAGAGCGGGAATGTATTGGTTTCACCCGCATCCGCACGGTAAAACGGGTCCGCAAGTTTACGGCGGCTTGGCAGGTTTGTTTATTGTAAGCGACCCGGAGGAGGAAGCATTGAATTTGCCAAAAGGTAAATACGAAGTTCCGTTGGTAATTCAAGACCGCACGTTTAATTCGGACAATCAACTTATCTATTTGCAAAATCCAATGGAAAGAATGATTGGATTTTTAGGTGAGCAAATTTTGATTAATGGCAAGCCTAATTTTAAAATGCCGGTTGAATCGAGAGCTTACCGACTAAGATTGTTGAACGGCTCTAATTCCCGCATTTACAAAGTGGCGTTTTCTAACGGGATGCCGTTTAAAGTAATTGGAACGGACGGCGGTTTGCTTGAAAAACCGGTTACAAAAAATTACGTAGTAATGGCTCCCGCAGAGCGTTTTGACCTAATCGTCGATTTTTCCGGAATGGAATTAAACGACAAAGTTGAACTTGTCAGCCTTTCTTTTCCCGACCCGAACTCGGGCGGAGGAATGATGGGCGGTATGAGAGGTGGAATGATGGGAGGTTCTTCCGGCAAACGGCAAGGAGCTTCGTTTAAATTAGCCGAGTTTAAAGTTACAAAGATTGTTAACAAACCTTTTAAATTACCGGCAAAGCTTTCAACCGTACCGGCACCGAACATTTCGAAAGCAATTAATTTGAACAATCCACGCAGATTCAGATTTGCAATGAGCCACATGAGTTGGACAATAAACGGTAGAACTTTCGGCATGACAGACGTGGCAAATGACGAAAAAGTAAAACTGAACACCACCGAAGTTTGGGAATTAATTAACGGCGGAGGAAGCAGAGGTGGAATGATGGGCGGAATGATGCAAATGCCGCACCCCATTCATGTTCACCAATTGCAGTACAGAATAATTGAAAGAAGCACAGGTAATAATTCGGAATTGTGGGAAAGTTTGAAAGACGGTTTTGTTGACAACGGTTGGAAGGACACGGTTTTACTTTTACCCGGAATGAAAGCAAAAATATTGTTAAGCTTCAAAGATTACCCGGGCTTATTCCTTTACCATTGCCACAACTTGGAGCACGAAGACATGGGAATGATGAGGGATTACTTGATTCAGAGTTAACGTTTGTAAATGGTTTGCCCTTTCCTCGCAACGTTTATTGTAGCGCAGATTGCTTGCAATCTGCGAAAAACTAATCTTCACAGTTTGCCCGATAGCAGCAACATTGATTGTAACGCAGATTGATTAGCCCCACGCAAATTACGTGGAACGGTC
>WFQV01000301.1 GCA_015486905.1 Melioribacteraceae bacterium
CCGGTGTTTTTAAAATTAGCCCAAATAAAATTATTGTTGTTGGAGGCGACAATAGTAATACATGGGAAATTTATAATACTGAAAATTTTAAGTCTATTTTTAATGAAAAATTTCCAATTACACTTATGATAAACGCTGGTAATACAGCTCAGCTTCTTAATAAAAATATATTAGTTGTTGGTGGTATGGAATATACATCGTCAGGTTTGCCTGTTCAAATCCCTTCAAAGAAATGTTTTGAATTTGACATAACTACAGGAACTGAGGAAGAAAATACAGAAATTCAAAATAATTTTAAATTATTTCAAAATTACCCGAATCCGTTTAATCCGACAACAGAAATTGAATTTCAAATACCAAAAACATCAAGAACTAAATTGATAGTATATGATATTTTAGGAAATAAAATTAAGACTCTTGTTAATAAAGATTTAAGTACAGGAAATTATAAAAAAATATGGAACGGTAAAAATAATAACGGAACTAAAGTACCAAGCGGAGTATACTTAATAAAATTATATTTTGGGAAATATAGTTCTACAATTAAAACGATATTATTAAAGTAAAATTTAGGAGGAGCTATGAAAGCAAAAGATTTTTATTAGAGGATGAAACCGTCAGTCAATTATACCCTTGCACCACAAGAGAATAAAATAATTCATCAGGCTTCATCCGTAAAATTTTCTCTGAAGCCTGAAAAATAATATAATTTTTTATAAAATTCAGAGGAAAATAAAATGAAAAAGCTTAAACTTTTTATTGTTTTAGGACTGGTTTTAATTCTCACCGGTTCGGTTACCGCACAACTCACAAAATTATATAAATCGAATATGCTAACGGAAGCGGACATATATAAAAATGCAGCCGGCGTTATGTATTCAAAAGTAGTAAAGTTCGGTTTTAATAAAAAAATGGTTGATATTGCAAAAGGAAAAAGCAATGTTGACAAAACTAAAATTAAATATAATGATATTAAAAATGCATTTAAAGAATTAGAAAAGAAATATGGTCACTTTAAAGTGAAAAAAGTTAATCCTAATATACAGTGGGGAGATACAATAAAAGTAAACCGAAGAACCAAGAAATTAGTCACTGTACCGGATTTATCTCAACAATATATTATGGAGTTTGATAAATTAGTCCCTTATGATTCTGTTGCCGCGTATTTGAGAACTATAAAAAATGTTAAATACGCCGAAGGTCCACTAATCGCATATTTGACAAGTACAAATCCAAATGATCCATGGTATTATAAAAGTTCATCGGAAGGTCCGTACAGGTGGTCGTTTGATGTAATTCATGCACAAGATGCCTGGGATTTAACGAAAGGTTCATCTTCTATAAAAGTTGGTATCCATGATCGTTTTGATTATAATATACCGTTACATAATGAAATTGCATCAAAAGTTACTTGGGAAAGCCCTTGGAATACACAGGGTTATCATGGTGATCATGGAACTATGACGGCAGGGGTCGTGGGCGCTACAACAAATAATAATACTGACATAGCAAGTCTCGGATGGAATACTTCTTTAATGTTGGCAGAATGGGGTTATCCTTATTCAAATATAACAAAATTAGTTGATAATGGAGCAGATATAATTAATTTCAGTTGGATAACAAATTACGATGATCCTCAATTAAGACAGGATATTCAAGATGCATTAGCACAAGGTGTAATATTAGTTGCTTCAGCGGGTAATGACGAATCACCGCGTCCCGGCGTTCGTTATCCTGCAGCATATAATTTTGGTAGCACAGGGCAAGTAATAGCAGTAAGCGCAACAATAATGGATAATGGAACGGAAAAATTTCTAGACGGATTTAATTACAGTCCCGGTACGGATCCGGTAAATGATCCTACTCATGCATTTATAGATTGTGCAGCGCCTGGAGCAAATTATAGAGGTTTGTCTTGGACTAGTACAACCGGCACTAAACATATCTGGTCAGGCATTTCGGTTTCCGCACCGTTTGTAAGCGCAACTGTAGCTTTAATGCTTGCGGTGAATAATTCATTAACTCCAAATCAAGTATATGATATATTAAAAAGAACAACTGATAAAATAGGTCAGTATAGTTATGATAACAATGGTTGGAACCGTTACCTTGGTTATGGAAGGATAGACGCTTCAAACGCAGTGCATGTAGCAGCCGGAGGTCCAACAAAGCCGTTAAATTTAAGGCGCGTAACAAATAACCAGCATCCTCAATTAGAATGGGATGCAAATCCCGAATCGAATATACAAGCATATTGGATTTATAGAAGTGATGATGGAGGTCCTTATCTTAAAGTCGGATCTGTAAACGGAAATACGCATAGTTTTATTGATGATAACGTAAATTACACAAAACCGATATGGGAAGTTACAATTAAATACAAAATACTGGCAAGAAATACTTTAGGTAAAAATTCAGCTTTTAGTAATATAGTTGAAACTTTTGGAGAACCGGGAATATTTTTTAAGTCAAATAACCATAATAAAAATAGTTTAAGTAAACCAATTAGTTATAATATTAGAAACTATCCAAACCCATTTAATCCAACAACTACAATTGAATACCAAATACCAGAGAAAAGTCATGTAATAATTAGGGTTTACAACACATTAGGCGAGGAAGTAACTACGCTGTTAAATGGAGAAAAAGAAGCAGGGTATTATAATGTAAGTTTTGATGCATCACATTTACCAAGCGGTTTATACTTGTGTAAACTTACGGTAGGTAATTATACAAAAGTACGTAAGATGATGTTGCTAAAATAATTTTGCATTAATCAAAGGTTTAAAACAGGAATTAAGAAAATTAAGAAGGGGCTCGTATTGAGCCCTTTTAAAAATAATTGACTATTGAAGTTTTAGAAGGTAGTGTAACAAATTTTGTGTAAATGGAATAATTACTCATAAGCGGAGTGAATCCCCGCCCGTACGGGATAAATTCTGCGAAACGGAGCTTCTCAGACCTAATTTCAGTTTTTCAAAGAACATTTTTTCAAACTAATTTTTTCTCTTCACTTGTGTTAATTGTATCTTTTTTGCTAAGAGAGATTTTGTCAAGTTCGTTTAAACGCATGTCTAAACGCTTTGTTTAGCTTTTACAAGTTCTCTATCTATGCATTTCTTTCTTCTTAACACAAGGGAAGAGTCCATTTTATTCTTTTTCATTTTTTCACCTTAGTTTAACGAACAATTAAAGTTAAAGGATTTTCAACTTTTAAATATTTCTTGGCAACGTTTTGAACTTGTTCGAGACTAACATTTTTCAACTTGTTAAGGAAATTGGCGTCGTAAGAAATATCACCGTTAAAATAGAACGAGTGCCCCAAATAATAACCTTGATTAATACTCGATAGCCTGCGGAACATCATTCTGCCCAAATACATATTAACTGTTTTTTGAAGTTCGTTTTGCGTTAAAGAATCTGCAAAATTATTTTTAAAGAAACTCGGAAATTGAGGAACAATTTTGTTAACGTTTCCAGGCATTGTTGCCATATTAATGAAAAACATTGCCTTGTTACCTCTCGTCTCGATACCGGCGTTCATGTGGTAAGCAAGCCCTTGCTTTTCACGAATGTTAAAAACTATTTTATTGTTTAGCAATAGCGAGAGAACTTTAAGTGCAGGTTTTTCTTTCTTTGAAATTTCTTTTTGAAATCCGAAGTAAAGATAGGACTGCTCCCCTCCGCCTTTAATATCAAGGGTCTGAGGTTTGTCAATGCTTTTAAACCCTTGAATGATAGCTCTGTCCGCCATCCCGCCGTAAGAATTTTTCTTCTGAAAATTTTGGAAAAGATTTACAGTCGCCTTCGGTGAAATATCTCCTACTACGGAAACCACCATATTAGAAGGAGCAAAATATTTTTCTCCGAATTTTTTCAGGGAAGCGTAATTAACTTGTTTTTGAGGTTTCAAATACGGCAAAGGATTGTACAGCAATGAATCTAATTTTTTGTTGAACATTTTCTTTGAAGCATTTGAATGTGAAAACATTTTGACCAACATTAAATTTTTAAGAGCCTTTGAGAATTCTTTTCGAGTCGGAACAAAATTCAGCATTTGTTGATTTAAAAATTTAATTGCGCCGTGGATATCATCTGCCAAACCTTCCGCACGAATGTAACCGAAGTTTTCGTCAAGGTAAATATTATCCATCGGAATGTAAGGGTTGTCGTTCACCGTAAATTCGAAGCCGAACTTTGCCGATTGTTTTTTAATCTTCGGCGAGTTCATCCTTTGCCCGAAAGCATCGTGCCAAATCCAAGCGGCATCCTTTCCGAATTCCGATTCCAACTTTGCTTTGTTTTTAATCATGTAATGAATTGCTAACAGCTCACTACCGGGTATTTGTTTAACGATTAAAACCGGCTGCCCGCCGGCGGGTAGAAATAGCACCGGTTTTAACACCGAGCTTTCTTTTCCCCCCGATTTTACTTGGCGAAACGGATGTTGAAAAATTACAACGGGGTTTGTGGTAATTCTAAGAGATTTTAATTCTTTCGCCGCATTAAAAACATTTTGCTCTGAGTAAGAAGAAAGCACTGTTTCAATTCCGCCTGTTGCAAATTTTTCCGCATTAAAAATTCCGAACATGTGAGGCTTCTCCACGTTCTTGTAAAACGATGTTCTTGAAGTAACGGCTTCATCTTTAACCTCATCGGGTTTTAGAGAAAATGTCATTTCCCTAATCGAGGAATTAATTAAATCCACAAGTTTTTTATTCGGCGCTCCTTTTGGCGGTAAAAGAGTAACCTGAAGGAAGGAACGTACCGGTGTTTGTTTGACGGCGAAGCGCAAAGTTGTGTGAGGAGAGACTTTGGCGATTTCGGATTTTAATTTTCCCGCTTTCTCGTTCGCTGCTTTCTCAAGCAAATCGTAAGTCTTGAGATTAACAAATTCAGGCAATTGGTAAAAAAGCATCGCCTCAAGCTTTTTCCCTTTGTAGAAACGGTGATACACAGAGGGTGTTAAGGGGTTTGACTGAGGCCTAAACCCCGTTGCCCAATTTTCATCAGCCGGACGTTGAACATTTCCCGGACTTTCTTTTCCGTAAATGTTTTTTAAAAGTTTCATCATCTCTGGTATTTTGAAATTGCCGACAACGCTTACAATCATATTGTTGGGAACGTAATAATTCTTGTAAAAGCGGTAAACGTCTTCCCGTTTCATGTACTTAATTGTTTCGTAGGTGCCGAGCGTAGGCAGGGACAAAGCGTGTCCCTTGAAAAGAATTGAATTTACATTCCTATCCGCTTGCGCTTGAGGGTTGGCTAATGTTTTGGCTATTTCCTCTAACACTATTTCTTTTTCCTTTTTAAATTTCTTCGGCGGCAAGGTTGAATGAAAAAGCATCCCCGCTTGAATTTTCATTGCTTCCTCAATTTTGTCTGCGGGCGCTACCATCATAAAATTTGTGTAATATTCGGAAGTGTTGGCGTTGTTGTAAGCACCTATTCTGTCCACCGCGTCGTAAAGCTCTTTTTGTGTCATCGTCTTAGTTCCGTTGAATAACAAATGCTCCAACATGTGGCTCATTCCGCTTGTGGCAAAATTTTCATACGCGGAGCCGACTTTAACTACCGTGTTAATTCCCACCATTGGCAGGGCTGGCTTTTCAATTAGTAAAACTTTAATTCCGTTGTCCAATTGAAATATCGAAACGCCGTTCGGCAGCTCAAAAGTTTGAGAAAAAGAAGTTTCAAAGATTAAAAACAGCGTGATTAAAAAGGGTAAAATAAAAGTAATTCTATTTTTCATTTTCCGCCTCGGGTAATTATTTACAAAATTATTTTAAAAATATCTTTAGTTTTTTTGAAAACCAAAAGATAACATCGCCGGCTAGTGATCAGCAAGTAATTTCGGCACAAGTTTAAATTTGTTGGCAAAGAAAAATCTAAGTAACCACAAATATCAACTTTTTCAAGCTCTTTATAACGTAGTTTGCTTAGTCTCGGCCTATTTAGGGGTGCGGGATGTAAACTAAAAAGAGATATTCTGTTTTACACACAGATTGACCGCCACGCCGAATGCGGTGTTAATCAATCCGTGTTACAAACTTTGAGTAAAAATTATTAAATACTTTTATCTGATTATTTCCCTACGAAGTTTTGTCACGATTTTTATCTTCCCCAAACGAGCAAAGCCAAAAATCGCGCCAAAACACTTTAGGGTTTTCTCTTGTCCTACTCTCGAGCTGAAGCTCGGGGTTAATGAAATGTCACTCATGTAGAGCTTTGTTAAAATTATTTTGTACGCTTTGTTTTTCGGTAATCCGTAACAAGTCTCAACCTTAACCTCAATCTCAAAGTAAAAAATAAAAGAACAATCATCCAGCCATCCAACCATGCAACCATGCATTCATCCAACCATCCAATCATCCAATCATCCAATCAATTTATTCCTCACGCATTCTTCATTCATAATCATTCTCTTGAGTGTTTTAAACTTAGTCATGATTGTTTCATCTGTTTATTTCTCAAATTCTATCGTCACCCAACCTCTTTTTCTTAAAGTTGAGCACCTTAAATTAGTCACGAACTTCTTAGTTAACTTTTGCCAAAGATTTTAAACTTGTACCGTAATTTCCATTACTTTAAAATACACCGTGTAAATCCGGCATCAATCCGCGTCATCCGTGTTCTATCCTCCCCAAAACAGATTACGCGTAGTTCTCAATTTCTACAACCTCTCGTAATTTAATCCGTCTAATTTTTTTTTAATTATTATCTTTGAACGTGTAATTAATTTAACCGAGGAAAAAATGAAAGCCTTAAAACTCTCTCTGTTTTTTACCTTTTTCTTACTTACCGTTTTGGACGCCCAATATTTAACAAACGTTGACACGCTTTATTTTAAGGGGATGAATTACAGATGCATCGGTCCGTTTCGAGGCGGGCGCTCAGCGGCAGTAACGGGTGTACCGAAGGATGCAAAGACATATTACTTCGGTGCAGCTGGCGGCGGAGTTTGGAAAACAACAAACGGCGGTCAAACTTGGAAAAATATTTCGGATGGTTTCTTCGGCGGCTCGATTGGCGCCATTGCCGTTAGCGAGTGGGACCCGAACGTGATTTACGCAGGTGGCGGAGAGGAAACCTTGCGAGGCAATGTTTCGCACGGCTACGGAATGTGGAAATCCACCGACGCAGGTAAGAGTTGGGTTAACGTAGGACTGAAAGACAGCCGGCACATTACGCGAATCAGGATTCACCCGAAAAACCCGGACTTGGTTTACGCTGCGGTTTTAGGGCACCTTTACGGACCCAGCAAACAGCGGGGAGTTTTTAAAAGCACGGACGGCGGTGCGACTTGGAAAAAAGTCCTTTTTGTAAGCGACAGTGCAGGTGCGGTGGATCTGGCAATGGACCCTTTTAATCCGCGTGTACTTTACGCTTCTACCTGGAGGGTCAAAAGAACGCCTTACAGTTTTGTGAGCGGAGGCAAGGGAAGCGCCCTTTGGAAATCTACAGACGCAGGAAACACTTGGAAGAAAATTTCGGACAACGACGGTTTTCCCAAGGGCACGCTCGGTATCATTACCGTTGCGGTCTCCCCGGTTAATCACAACAGAATCTGGTCGATAGTGGAAGCAAAAAATGGCGGTCTGTTCCGCTCCGACGACGGCGGTAAAAAATGGTTTCGAGTAAACGGCGAACACAAATTGCGTCAGCGGGCATGGTACTTTTCCCGTATCTACGCCGATACGAAAGACGAAGACGTGCTTTACGTTCTGAACGTTCGCTTTTGGAAGTCGAAAGACGGCGGAAAAAGTTTTAAGGCAATTCGTACTCCACACGGTGACCACCACGATTTGTGGATTGCGTCGGAAGACCCGCAGAGAATGATTGTGGCGGATGACGGCGGTGCACAGGTGTCCATTGACGGCGGAAAAAGCTGGACAAGCTATCACAATCAGCCTACAGCTCAGTTTTACCGCGTTACAACGGATAATCATTTCCCATACAGAATTTACGGTGCACAGCAGGACAATTCCTCCGTGCGCATTCTTTCACGCTCGGACGGTTACGCAATTACTGAAAGTGACTGGGAACCCACTGCCGGCGGTGAAAGCGGCTGGATTGCTCCCGATCCGAAAGACAACGACATTGTTTACGGCGGCTCTTACGGGGGATTGGTAACACGTTACAATCACAAAACCGGCGAGGTTAATGCCGTTAACCCTTGGCCTGATAATCCAATGGGACACGGTGCAAAAGATTTGAAATACCGCTTCCAGTGGAACTTCCCCCTGCTCTTTTCCAAACACGACCCTAATGTACTTTATGCGGCGGCTAATGTCCTCTTTAAAACTACGAACGGCGGAGAAAGCTGGAAGAAAATCAGTCCCGATTTAACAAGGGACGACACTACAAAGCTGGGTCCTTCCGGCGGTCCGATTACAAAAGACAACACAAGTGTAGAATATTATTGCACGATTTTTACCCTTGCAGAAAGCGAATTTGACAAGAACGTTATTTGGACGGGAAGTGACGACGGTTTGATTTACGTTACACGCAACGGCGGGAAAACATGGAACAACGTCACTCCACCGAGCAGCATTCTTCCCGAATGGGCACAAATAAACTCGATTGAGGCTAATCCCTTCGAACCAGGCGGGCTTTACGTAGCGGCAACCCGTTACAAACTCGATGATTTCCACCCCTACATTTTGAAAACATTCGATTACGGCACCACCTGGGAAAAAATTACGGACGGAATCCCCAAAGACCACTTTACCCGCGTTGTACGGGCGGACAAAAAACGCAAAGGGCTTTTGTTCGCCGGGACCGAAAGCGGAATGTACATCTCCTTCGACGACGGCGGGCATTGGAAATGTTTCCAACTTAATCTGCCGGTAGTTCCTATTACGGATTTGGCAATTAAAAACGACGACTTAATAGTTGCAACACAAGGGCGTTCCTTTTGGATTTTGGACGATTTAACTCCCCTTTACCAATTGAACAAAAAGACAATGGGTAAAAATTATTTCTTTGCACCGAGACCCGCTTACAGAACAAAAGGCGGCGGTGGATTCAAATCCCTGACCACCGGAGAAAATCCGCCTAACGGAGTTGTGTTCCATTATTATTTAAATGAAAAGCCCGACTCCCAAAAGGTAAAATTTGAAATTCTTGATTCTACAATGTCCCTGATTAAATCTTTCAAAGCAAAAGGCAAAAAGAAAAAAGAGTTGGTGAAAATCAACAAGGGAATGAACCGCTTTGTTTGGAATATGCGTTACAAGAACGCCGAAAAATTCCCGGGCTTAGTTCTTTGGGGAGGTAGCCTTTCCGGACCCAAAGCCGTGCCTGGAAAATATTTTGCACGATTGATTTTAGAGAAGGACACACTAACGCGCTCTTTCGAAATTGAGAAAGACCCTCGCTCGAAAGCAAGTATTTCGGACATTAAAGAACAATTTGTTTTCCTGATTGATGTACGCAACAAGCTGACACAGATTCACAAAACCATCAAAGAGGTAAGAACAATCCGCAAGGAAGTTAAAGCAACTCTAAAGAAGGCGAAAAAAGTAAAAGCGCCCGATAGCCTAATTACACTGGGGGAAAGAATTGTAAAAAACTTGACCGGTATCGAAAATGAATTGTACCAAACGAGAAATAAAAGTCCGCAAGACCCGCTGAATTACCCGATTAAGCTTAACAACCGAATCGCTGTGCTCGCTTCGTTAAATTCAATGGCAGATGGTAAACCGACGGAACAATCTTACGACGTTAAAAAAATGCTTTTCAAATTGTCCGACGTTCAGCTTGTGAAATTTGAAAAGTTGAAAAAAGAGCTTGTGCCGAAATTCAACGATCGGGTTTTGCAATTAAAGATACCTGCCGTTATTGTTGAGTGAGGTTACGTTACAAGTTTAAATTCGGTGGCAAAAAAATTAACTTGTCTTTTCCTCTTGAGCGGTTTGTTACTATTTTTTGTTTTCCTTATTTTTCCCAACCCACCCTTTCCCTCCCTTCCCGACCTGCCTGCCGCCTGCCTGCCGGTAGGCAGGGCAGGCAGGAGTGAGGGCTTGTTCTCCGATAGTTTTTAGCCTCGCCCCGCAGATTGCGGGGAAAGTCGGACCTGTCTAGCGTCTTACCTCTTACGTCTTGCGTTTAACTATTTCTTGTTTCTTCTTTCTTATTTTTTATTTTTTGCTACAGATTTTAAACCTGCACCGAGGTTACACAGATTGACCGCCCCTAAAATGTTTTATTTTGACAAATAATTTTTTTAAATTTGTAAGCTAAAAAAAACGGAGAAATATTATGGCAAAACAACATACATTTGCCGATAAAGCTAAAGGAAAAGTGAAATCAAATTTATTAAACGTAAAAGTGGTTAAAACCATTAAAACCGAAAGCGGCGCTTACAAGTTTCAGGAGCGCTTTGTAAAACTTGAAGATATTAATCAAGTAACTTCAATTAAATAAATATTATTTTCTTTTACGCTGTTAGTCAGCGGTAAATTATTTCAATCGGAAAATTTCAAGAAGGGTCTTCTCGGATAGGGACGAAGAAAGGTTTTGGTTATTAAATTAATGCCTCACATCTCTTTTGAAGAGGACCCGCCAAAAAGTTTATTTTGTAAATAAAATAATTTCGGAAAGAAAATTTTTTTGATTCAATGAACGAATCCGGCGCGAAGCCTCGGGTTCTTTTATTATTGTTAGACTCTACTAGTTATAGAGGTTCAAAAAGGCAGTAGTCGGAACTGATTTTTTGCTCCGTGCAATTTTAAAAATAGAAAGGTGGTTATCTATGGTCAAAAGAAAAGAGATTAAATATTACACCAAAAAAGATTTAGACCGAATTCCCCAGCTTTCCAATTTAACGTATGATTTGATTTTCGGTTTAAAACTTGCCGCTAAAGTATTTCCTTTCAGAGTTAACAATTACGTTTTGGAAGAATTAATTGATTGGGAAAACATACCGGATGACCCGATGTTCCGTCTTGTTTTCCCGATGGGCGAAATGCTTGAAACCCAACATTTTCACACCATTAAAGAGGCGGTGGAAAAAGAACTTCCTGCCGGAGAAATCAAAAAAACCGTTCAGGAAATTCGTTATGATTTAAATCCCCACCCCGACGGGCAACTAACTGCAAACATACCTTTAATTGGTAATGAAATAGTAAGAGGGGTACAGCACAAATACCGCGAAACCGTTTTAGTTTTTCCTTCCAGCGGGCAAACATGTCATTCGTATTGTACTTTCTGTTTTCGCTGGGCACAGTTTGCAGGAATGAGTAATTTGAAATTTGCCACCGATGGATCCCGCAGATTCCAGGAATATTTGAGACACCAAAAAGATGTTACCGATGTTCTTTTCACGGGTGGTGACCCGATGGTAATGAAAGCATCGAAACTTAAGACTTATGTTGAACCTCTCCTTTCGAACGAATTTTCTCATATTCAAAATATTAGAATAGGGACAAAATCCATTTCCTACTGGCCTTACCGCTACATATCCGACGAAGACTCCGCGGAAATTTTAAAGCTGTTTGAAAAAGTTGTTGACGCGGGAAAACATTTGGCAATAATGGCTCATTTTAATCATTGGCGGGAATTGGACACTGATGCCGCACGTGAGGCAATTAAAATAATCCGTTCCACCGGTGCGGAAATTCGCTCGCAATCGCCTGTATTAAATCACATTAATGCTTCTACTCAAGTTTGGCGAAAGATGTGGAAGGAACAAGTTAAATTGGGAATAGTGCCTTATTACATGTTTATTGAAAGGGACACAGGCGCTCATCATTACTTCGCTGTTCCTTTGACTAAAGCACTTAAGATTTTCCGCGAAGCGTACTCACATCTCTCGGGACTTTCCAGAACGGTACGCGGACCCTCGATGTCCGCTACCCCCGGCAAAATAGCTATTGAAGGCACCGCCGAAATAAACGGCGAGAAAGTTTTTGTGCTTAACTTTTTACAGGGAAGGAATCCCGATTGGGTTAAGCGCCCCTTTTTTGCCGAGTACGACGAAAACATTACTTGGTTCAACGAATTGCGTCCTGCATTCGGTGAAAGTAAATTTTTCTTTGAAGATGAACTCAACAAAATATTAAAACGTAAGGCTCTCGAAGAAAAATTAGTCGGATAAAAATTGCAGATTAAACGGCAAGGACTTTAATATTCGGGTCAAATTCTCTTTGTAATAATTGTTCGATTGTTTTTAATGTTCCGATAATTGCAAAGGGACAGCTACCGCAGGCGCCTTCGTATTTAATGCGGAGGGTGTTTTTCTCGAAACTGATTACCTTTAATCCTCCGCCGTCCGTTGCCAAAAGGGGACGAATTCTCTTGTCTAAAATTCCGTTAATCTTGTTTAATGCCGAAGATTTTCTTTCCTCTTCGAGGCTTTCTCCCTCCGAAATTTCCGCAGGGAGCTCACTCTCGTCAAAACTCCCGATAAATCTAATTATCTGAAGTTGAATGTTTTGCCACGATGCAGCCGGCTCCTTCTCGACAGTAATAAAGTTTTCGGTGTAAAAAACAGAAACAACCCCGTTTATTTCAAATATTCCTTTTGCCACAGGATTGTTCTGTGCTTCTTTTTTACTTGCAAAATTGTTAGCCGCACCGTTCGTCAATTTTTTATTTAGAATGAATTTTAACGCATTGGGATTCGGCGTTAAATCCACAGCTTTTACTCGTAACATTTTTTACTTTTTCAAAATACGATTAAATATCTTTTTAATTCTAATAAATATTCGGAAGGATTGCAAAAGTTATTATGGCACAAGTTTAAATTTGATGGTAAAAAAACATTTACAAAAATTCCAGAATAAAATATTTAACGATTATTTATTAGAAGTGGATTTGGTGGGGCAAAAATGGCATTAAAAAATTTGCGTAAAAAAATTCGAGCGAAGATGCGTTAAGAAAAAAAATTTTGTCTGACCCCGCTCGTAGGGGCGAGTTAATTTTTTTCAGCATCGCAGCGAGAATTTTAGCAAATTTTTTACAGCCTTTCGTAGCATAGCGAAGACCCCGCCTTAGTTTTAACGAAGGCGGGGGATTTTTTCCATGCCTACCGGCAGGCAGGGCAAGCAGGTTTGGTTCGTTTCTTTTGTATCAAGATAAAATAAATGAACAATCTTTGGCACAAGAAAATAAATTAGAAACTTCTGTACTATTGTTTCCGCTTAGAGTTTTGTCACGATTTTTGACAATACCCAAACGGTGAAAGCCAAAAATCGCACCAAAACAATTTTGTTTTTTTCTTACCATATCAGAGTTGAATCTAGGAGTTAATGATATGTAACTCCTACCGAGCTTTTTACAATCCTTTTCCATCAATTAAATATTTTGCCACCGATTTTAAATCTGTATTGATGTTGTTAATTTTACCGGACTTCAGATCAGGAAAATTGTTCATTTTAAATTGTATATTATAAATTAACTTTCCTGTTTCCATTTTCAACTTTCAACTAATAATGAAACTAACGTCTCGCGTCTTAACTATCATGTCTCACGTTTAACTATTTCTGGTTTCTCATTTCTAATTTCTTTTATTTTTTGCCACTGATTTTTAACCTGTACAAATATTTGACTTAAATCACAATGCAAAATAAAGACAATAAAAAATTTGACTTAAGTTAAAAATTTTCAGATTTTAGAAAAATGGATATTAACATTAATAAAAGGAGCAAAAATGAAACGTTTTTCAGTTGTTTTTCTTTCTCTTCTCTTTTCGTTTTCAGTTGTTAAATCTCAGGTTATTTTAAAAAGCGGAAAAGATTATATTTTCGGCGACAGGATTGTCGTAAAGTTTAAAAATGCCACACTGGCAAAATCGGCTTTGACGAACACTACTCTTTCGAAAGCATTAAAGTCTTTCGGAATAACATCGATTGAAAAAAGGTTTAAGCTGCGGGAAAGACTGGACAAAAATTCGGGGGGTGGACTCGAAAACATAATGACGTTGAAATATTCTTCGCCAATCAATCCGATTTACTTATCCCGTAAAATTTCAAAACTGCCGGGGGTTGAATGGGCGGAACCTTATTATTTAAGTCAAATAATGTACGTACCGAACGACCCCCGTTACGGTGAACAGTGGTGGATGAGAGTAATTAAAGCTCCTCAGGCTTGGGATGTTACCAAGGGCGATACAAGCATTGTGATTGGAATTGTCGACACAGGTGTGGATTGGAACCATTCCGACCTTGCTGCAAACATTTGGACTAACTGGGGTGAAATACCAAACAACGGCATAGACGACGACAACAACGGTTACATTGATGATGTTCACGGTTGGGACTTCGGCGGATTAGCTGGAACACCGGATAACGACCCGCACGAAGACGAGCCCGACCACGGCACTCACGTTGCCGGAATAGCAAGCGCTGTTACGGATAATGGTATCGGAATTGCGTCAATCGGATTTAAATGTAAAATAATGCCTGTTAAAACTTCGAGAAATGACTTTCGTGATAACTACGGCAACCCATTTATTGTTTACGGTTACCAAGGAATCATATACGCCGTGGAAAACGGTGCCAAAGTAATAAATATAAGCTGGGGAAGCTATAGTTATTCGAACGCAGAAAAGGAAGTTATTGATTATGCAGTAGCACACGGTGTCCTCGTTGTGGGCGCAGCAGGCAACGAAACTAATCCCGAAAGTATCTATCCAGGTGCTTACAAAGGTGCTCTCTCTGTGGGAGCAGTTGGCTCTCAGGATAAGATAGCTTACTTTTCAAATTACGGCAAACGTGTGGATGTTTTTGCACCTGGCGTTAGCATTTTAAGCACTTGGCAGCATGACAGTTACACTGATGCTCTAAGCGGAACATCAATGGCTGCTCCCTTTGTTGCCGGGCTTGCAGGATTGGTGTTCAGCCAGTTCCCCAATTATTCTCCCCAGCAAGTTGCCCAACAAATTAGAGTAACTGCAGACGATATTTACAGTAAGAACGATGTAAGCTATTCTTACCTTTTGGGACACGGAAGAATAAATGCCTATGCTGCCGTTTCCACAGATTCCGCCAAAGCTGTTCGAATAGAAAAAACGGACTTCGTTGACGAAAGTAACGGCAACGGTGTTTTGGAGCCTAACGAAAAGGTTGGAATTAAAATAAAATTTAAAAATATTTTGAACGCAACAAGTTCTCTCAAAATAAAACTTGTTTCCAAAAGCGAATGTGCGCAAGTTCAAAATGGAGATTTAGATGTCGGCTCAATAGGTGAAGGGGAGGAATTCGATAATTATTCGCAAGAGTTTCTTATTAAACTTTCGTCTAACGTTCCTCAAAATTACGAAGTACCTTTGCTGCTTAAATATTCAGACAACGGCTACGATGACTTTGAGTGGGTAAGCGTTCTCGTTAACCCGACCTATATGACACAAAGTGTAAATAATATTACTTTGACTTTTACAAGTAAAGGAACATTAGGTTACAACGACTACCCCAACAATTCGCAGGGTGATGGCTTTGAATACAAGGATAGTCAGAATCTGCTTTTCGAAGGTGCACTGATGTACGGTACAAGCTCCACGATGTTAGACGACGCAGCACGCGATGTTTCCGGCAATAGACAAGACAACGACTTTACTATGGTAAAACCATTTACTCTTAATTCCCCTGGTAGTCTTGCCGACGTACAAGGGCAGACAATATTTAACGATTTTAATGCAACCGGAACAAGTTTGAAAATTAAAACAACGATGAACACTTTCTCCTTTGCCGATAAAGATAAAAGCAATTTTATTATTGTTCAGTACATTTTTGAAAATTCAACCGCTGAGGACATTACGAATTTCAGATGCGGCTTATTTATGGATTGGGACATCGACGGCAATACGTACGACGATAACGTAGTGGATTTCGACACGCAAGGCGGCTTCGGTTATGCTTACAGCTCATCAAAAAAGATGACCGATGCTTACTTAGGCTGTGCTTTGATTTCCAAGGGGACTTACAATTTTTACGCAATTCAGAACGACGGTAAGGACGGTGGAATAAATGTTTACGACGGATTTTCCGACAGTGAGAAATGGCTTACACTTTCGAACGGAACAACAAAATCAAAGGCTGGTCCGCAGGACATCTCTTACGTTGCCGGAGCGGGTCCCTACACCATTCACGCCAATCACAGTATAACCGTAGCTTTCGCTATTGCCGGAGCGGAATCTGTTGACAGCCTTCGCATTGCGGTAGAAGCTGCGAAAGCAATTTACGATTCTACTTTAACGGAAGTGAAGAACGAAGGAGGCAAGGGAATGCCCCATAAATTTGCTTTGTTACAGAATTACCCGAACCCCTTTGGCGGTGCGGTTTCCGCAGGCAACCCTTCGACCGTAATCAAATATCAATTGGCGAAGCCCTCACCGGTCAAGCTCTCCGTTTACGACATCCTTGGCAGGAAGGTGAGAACATTGTTCAGCGGTTTCCAAACAAGCGGTTACCACAGTGTCAATTTTAATTCGTTGAATTTATCTTCCGGAGTTTACTTCTACAAATTGAAAGCCGGTAACTTTACAGCAATCAAGAAGATGATTTTGTTGCGGTAAGTTCGGCACAAATATATTTTACTAAGACGCATTTCGATGTTAAATTTCGGGGTGCGTCTTTTTCATTTAAACAAAACATCGGAGGCTTAATGTTAGCCGGAAGAATCAGTAAAATAGAAACTTCTCAAACAATGCAGGTTGCGGCTAAGGCTAAGGAGCTTCAGGCAAAGGGTTTTAATGTTGTGGATTTAAGCGTTGGCGAGCCGGATTTCCCCACTCCCGAAAATGTTAAAAACGCCGGGATAAAAGCAATTGAAAATAATTTTACAAAATACACTGTTAACGTGGGCCTGCCGGAGCTGCGACAGGCTATTGCAAACAAATTAAAGCGAGACAATAGACTCGACTATTCACCCTCTCAAATAATAGTTTCTAACGGCGCAAAGCAAAGCCTATTCAATGCTGTGTTTTCCCTCGTTAACCCCGGCGACGAAGTTATTATTCCCGCACCTTATTGGGTTTCCTACCCGAATATGGTTGCTCTCGCGGGGGGTAAAAATGTTTTTGTTCCTGCAAAAGAATCAGACGGATTTAAAATAACAATAGATTCACTTAAAAATAACATTAGCGCTAAAACCAAATTATTAATTTTGTGTAATCCCTCCAATCCTACGGGGGCAGTGTATTCTAAAGACGAGCTCGCTCAAATAGCTGATATTATTGAGGAAAACAATATTTTCGTAATTGCGGATGATATTTACGAAAAATTAGTTTACGACGGCTTTGAGTTTGCAAGTTTTGCTTCTCTGAAAGAGAGCTTGAAAGAAAGAACAATTGTTGTAAACGGTGTCTCCAAAGCCTTTTCTATGACCGGCTGGCGCTTGGGTTACGCTGCCGGACCGAAGGAAGTAATATCCGCAATGGCGAAAATTCAAAGCCACAGCACTTCCAACGCTTCCAGCATTTCACAAAAGGCGGCTTTGGAAGCCCTTAGCTCCACTCAGGAAGAAGTTGAAAGAATGAGAAAGGAGTTCCAAAACAGAAGAAATTTAATTTTCGAAGGAATTAATAATATTGAAGGACTGTCCGCCGGAATGCCGCAAGGAGCTTTTTATTTGTTTGCAAACGTTCAAAAATTATTTGGAAAGCAGTCTGGGAATTTTCAAATAAACAGCTCGCTCGATTTTTCTCTTTATCTTCTCGAAGAAGCTAAAGTTGCTATTGTACCCGGCATTGCTTTCGGAATGGAAGGCTACATTAGAATTTCCTACGCCGCTTCTACGGAAACTTTGAAGGAAGGAATTGAACGAATTAAAAAAGCAGTAGAAAGATTGAGGTAAACTTCAACAAACTAAATTAAAAGTACAGGTTTAAAATCGGTGGCAAAAAGAAATAATAAATATTTCAAGACAAAATATTTGACTCCAGAGTCTTATTAAAAATTAGAAGGAATAAATTCAACTGCTACCGCAGTTGCTTATTTGTATTTTATCTTTTTTCCCCGAATTCCATTCGGGGTTATTATGATTTCAACTGCTTCGCAGTTTATTTTTCTTGAAATTATTCAAATAGATATTTAGTACAAAGAAGCGCGAAGCGCTTCAATTTCAATAACTGCGGGCGAAACCCGCAGAAAAGAACAACGCTTAAAAG
>WFQV01000302.1 GCA_015486905.1 Melioribacteraceae bacterium
GCATAAGGCTATTTTATTTAATAATTCCAAATTCAAATTACAAAAAAAATTTGATACCACAGTTTCATAAAACTTTCTAAATACTTATTTTTTAATATTGATTAAAAATTTATCCTGTAACTATATTGAGATAGTATGTTTCAAACCGTTAAGATTGAATTATTAGAAAAATATTCAAAACTCGTCCAAACGGCAAGCGAAGGGAAAGATACTTTCCCTACCGAGTTAACGGAATTTTTGGTGGACGAATTTGAATTGTACGCTTCGGTTGTTTTTCATGTTGAAAAAGATAACACCTTCGTCGTACTGGGAAGATCAAGAGGGACAAGGGGTAATTATTTAATCAATGCAAAATTTCAATGCTCGGTTTGTAAAATTCTAAACAACAACAGCCAATTTTCAATTAATAGCGATCCTAATTGTGAAATACCCATCTCCGAATTTCTGGTTTACGAAAGTTGTATGTTGATTTCAGCGCCGGACGGCGAACGTTATTTGATTAAAATTGCAAAGAAAACCGCATTCGAACAAGCCGACTACGACGCTCTGAAAAAGATTTCCAATTTCTTAATCCAATTAATTTACATTTGGGACAAAAGCCGTCAAGGAAATTTAATTCTTTCGGAAACATCTTTTAGCTCTCTTATAGACAATGCAACAAAAGCTCTCAGAAATTCGGCTAATTCTATCTTGGGAATTTCTTCGATTCTCTCCGAGGAAAGTTTAACTTCTTCACAGCTTGAATACATTAATAACCTTAAACGCAACAGCCAAGCTCTGCTTGCAGCGGTAAATGACATCAAAGCATTAGCCCTTTTGGAAAAAGGGGAAACGAAAATTCAAAGAAAAGAGATAGATATTCAATGGTTATTAGGGGAAATAATTAATATATTCAAATCAAAGATGATTCAGTCCCCTCTGCAAATTGATCTGAATTTTGAAGAAGGTGTTGACAAAAAAATAGTCAACGACGAAACAAAACTAAAATATATTTTCACCAGCATACTAAGAATAGTTTACCATATTTCCACAGGGAAGCATTTAACTATTTCCGTCTCCCCCGGCGCACCGGGAATAACCGAATTTAGTTTTCTGATAAAAGATGTGGTCCTGCCCAAAGAATCGATAATCAATTTCTACAACCCCGTTAAAATAATGAATGACGAGGTTTTAAAATCATTTTTCATTTCAGGCTTGGAAACGAACCTCTTAAAACGGTACTCTAATCTTTTGGGCGGAGATATTTTCATTGAGAGCGTACCTGCAAAAGGGACTATTATTCGATTTAAATTAGCCGTTCAACAATCAGCTAAATTGGAAAATGCATTTGCAAATCTCCCCAAACCCGGAGAACAAAATAAAGTACTCGTAATAGAAGACGATTACGCCACTTCCAAATTAATGAGTAATTACTTGAAGAAATGGGGCTACGACCCGATTGTAGTAAATAGCGAGGAGCAGGTGATGCTTCAAGTTGAAAAGGAAAAATTCTTTGCTGTTATCCTCGATATTGAACTGCCGAATATTAATGGTCTCGAGCTCCTTAAAAAAATCAAGGAGAACCCGAATGCCAAAAACGTTCCCGTAATTGCTTGTTCGGTAGAAGCGGAAGAACAAAAAGCATTTTTAATGGGAGCCGTAGAGTATTTCGTTAAACCGATTAATTACAATTACCTCGTTGAAGTTCTTACCAGTTACAAACTGCGGCAGGATTCCAAAATACTTTGTGTGGACGACGATGTCCCCACACTGAATTTAATTAAGCAAGCAATTGAAACGGCGGGCTACAAAGCAATTGCCGAACACATCTCGGCGAACGTAATGGACAGAATTAAAAATACGGATATCGACCTTGCAATAATTGACCTCGATATGCCCCACCCCAACGGCTTCGAGTTAATTAAATTGATTAAATCCGAAGAGAGATTTAAAAATCTTCCAATCATTATCTACACCGGCAAGGAAAATTTTGAAGATGATTTGAAAAACATCGACGGACTCTTCGACGAACTGCTCAGTAAGAAAAGCACAAACATTGAAGACTTGGCGGAGACAATCAATTCGATGGTTCGCCGTTACGAAGAAGCACCTCCCGTTGAAGAAGTCGTAAGCAAAAAGGACGAACAAAAAATTCTTTTAGCTGAAGATTACAAACACTCCCAAATAATTGTTACCCGGCTTCTGAAAAAGAACAACTTCAGCAATATCGTAATTGTAGAAAACGGACAGGAAGCTCTCGATATGGCTAAGAAAGAAAAATTCGATTTAATTCTAATGGATATGCAGATGCCCGTTATGAATGGTTTCGAGGCAACGGGTAAAATCCGTGAACTGCCGGATTACAAAGATATTCCAATCATTGCGCTCACGGCTTTCGCAATGAAAGGCGACAGGGAAAAATGCCTTGCCGCCGGTGCGACGGATTACATTCCGAAGCCTATCGATAGTAAAGAGTTCATCGAAAAAGTTAAATATTATCTTAATTCACCAAAATGAGTAAACTCCGATTTTAATTCATCCCGAAAATGAATTAAATTTGCATTTCTTAAAATTAAATTTAGAGGAAAAATGTCCGAAGATAAAATTCGTGTCCGCTTTGCCCCTTCGCCTACAGGCTATTTGCACATAGGTGGACTGCGAACGGCTCTGTACAATTATTTATTTGCCAGGAAAAACAACGGCGTGTTTGTTTTGAGAATAGAAGACACAGACCGCTCTCGCTACGTCGAAGGAGCTGTTAAAAATTTAATTGAAACTTTAAAATGGGTAGGACTTGATTACGACGAAGGTCCCGAAGTCGGCGGAGAATACGGTCCTTACTTTCAGTCCCAACGTTTGGAGCTTTACAACAATTATTCAAAAGAGCTTATCGAAAAGGGTCACGCTTACTACGCATTCGACACACCCGAAAGGTTACGGCAACTTCGCGAAGAACAACAGAAGAAAAAACTCCAGCCTAAATACGATAAAAGGGATTTAAACCTTTCAAAAGAAGAAATACAAAAAAAATTGAACGCCGGAGAACCTTATGTGATTCGCCTGAACGTCCCCCCTTCCGAAAAGGTAATAGTAGAAGATGTAATCCGAGGTACAGTCGAGTTTAACACCGCCATTATTGACGATCAGATATTAATTAAAAGCGACGGCTTCCCGACTTACCACATGGCAAACGTTGTTGACGACCACTTAATGGGAATCACACATGTAATTCGTGGCGAGGAGTGGCTGCCTTCCACACCAAAGCACGTTTTGCTTTACAAATATCTCGGCTGGGAAACCCCTGTCTTTGCACACCTTCCCCTTCTGCTTAATCCCGACCGGACAAAACTCAGCAAGCGTCAGGGCGATGTAGCTGTAGAAGATTACAGAGCAAAGGGTTACTTGAAAGAAGCTTTGATTAACTTCGTGGCTCTGCTTGGCTGGAACGCAGGGGACGATAAAGAGTTTTATCTGCTCGAAGAACTAATCGAAAAATTCGAACTCAAGCAAGTACACAAAGCCGGTGCGGTTTTTAACATCGATAAACTGAACTGGCTGAACGGCGAGCACATTCGCTACAAATCGCCGGAAGTACTTCTGCAGATGTTCAAGCAAGAATACGAAAATTCCGAGTATGCGCATTTGAACTTCAGTGACGAGCATTTACTAAAAATTGTAAAAGCAATGCAGGAGCGTGTTACATTCATCAGCGAATTAATTACTAATTGCCGCTACTTCTACGAAGCGCCTAACGAGTACGACCCGGCAGTAATCCGGAAACGCTGGAAGCCCGACACACCAAAGCATTTGACGGAGCTGATAAACAAATTTAAAAAATTAGAAAACCCGACCAAAGAAGATTACGAACACGCTTTACGCTCCACCTCCGAAAGATTGGGAATAGGCGCCGGTAAGTTGATTCACCCTGTGCGCCTTGCGGTTTCCGGCGTGGGCAGAGGTCCCGGAGTTTTCAACCTCCTCGAAATAGTCGGACAGGAAGAAGTAATAAAAAGAATTCAAACCGCTTTGGAAAAAATTAAATTAGAAGAAACTTTAAACAATAATTAAGATTTCTGTAATGCGGGACAAGGGAGTTGATTGGATGGTTGGATGAATGGATGGATTGTAGGCAAGCCGGTCATGTCGAACAGAGAGAGAAACCTCCGTTTATTTTGAGATTTCTCAGTCGTCCCGCAGAATGCGGGACTCCTTCGAAATGACAAATTATTCCCGATTTGTAGGGATGACAATCTTCTCCCTTTTGGGGACAGCCACTTAAATGAGAATTTAAATGGAAAATAAACAGATGGAAATAAACTTAAGAGAATTAAAATGGAAGACAAATCACAGCACTCGAATTTTATTACGGAAATAATTGACAAGGATTTGGAAGAAAAACGCTACTCGGAAGTGCACACCCGTTTTCCTCCTGAACCGAACGGCTATCTTCACATCGGTCATGCCAAATCAATTTGCCTGAATTTCGGATTGGCAAATCAATATAACGGCAAATGCAATCTTCGTTTCGACGATACTAATCCTGCAAAGGAGGAAACCGAGTACGTCGAATCGATTAAAGAAGACATCCGTTGGCTCGGCTTTGATTGGGAGGATAGACTCTACTACGCCTCCGATTATTTCGACACGCTTTACGAATACGCCGTTAAGCTAATTAAAAAAGGCAAAGCTTACGTGGACAGCCTCCCATGGGAAGAAATTCGCGAACAGCGCGGTACACCCACCGAACCCGGCAAAGAAAGCCCGTACCGAAATCGCTCCGTGGAAGAAAATCTCGATTTGTTCGAACGAATGAAAAACGGTGAGTTTAAGGATGGCGAGCATGTGCTTCGAGCAAAGATTGACATGAGCTCCCCTAACATGAATTTGCGCGACCCGATTATGTACAGAATACGTCACGCAGAACATCACCGCACCGGTAACAAGTGGTGCATTTACCCCATGTACGATTGGGCTCACGGACAAAGTGACTCGATTGAAGGAATCACACATTCTATTTGTACATTGGAATTTGAAAACCACCGCCCCCTTTACGATTGGTTCCTCGAACAGCTTGAAATTCACCATCCGCGACAAATAGAATTTGCCCGCTTGAATCTCAGCCACACCGTAATGAGCAAGCGCAAACTTTTGGAGTTAGTGGAAGGCGGATATGTGGATGGCTGGGATGACCCCAGAATGCCTACTATTTCGGGACTTCGCCGCCGCGGCTACACACCCGAATCGATTCGTAACTTTGCAGACAGAGTGGGAGTGGCAAAGCGAGATAACGTAATAGACGTAGTGCTTCTGGAGTTCAGCCTTCGCGAAGACCTTAACAAACGGGCTCAACGCGCAATGGCGGTTTTGCATCCTTTGAAAGTTACAATTACAAATTACCCCGACGGTAAAGTTGAAATGCTGGACGCCGTCAACAATCCCGAAGACCCTTCAATGGGCACACGCAAAGTTCCTTTCTCGAAAGAAATTTACATCGAGCAAACCGACTTCATGGAAGAACCCCCGAAGAAGTTCTTCCGCTTAAAACCCGGCGGAGAGGTACGCCTTCGTTACGCTTACATCATTAAGTGCGAGGAAGTAATCAAAGACGAAAATGGAAACGTTGCAGAACTGCTTTGTACTTACGACCCGGCCACAAGAAGCGGTTCGGGAAAATCGAACAGAAAAGTTAAAGGAACAATTCATTGGGTTTCCAAAGAGCACGCTTTCGATGCGGAAGTAAGATTGTACGACAGACTTTTCACGGCGGAAGACCCTACAGGAAATCCGGATAAAGATTTTAAGGAATTCATTAACCCCGACTCTCTGGAAATTCTCTCCGGATGCAAACTTGAACCGTTCTTGAAAAACGCCAAACCGGGCGAGCGCTTCCAGTTCGAACGACTCGGTTATTTCTGCGTGGACACAAAATACACAACCGAAGAAAAGACTGTCTTCAACCGCACCGCTACACTGCGGGACACTTGGGCGAAAATTCAACAAAAGCAAAGCGGTAAAAAATAAAGTGAAACATACATGACTAAGTTTAAGACACCCAAGCGAATGATATTATTTATGAACCTGCCTGCCCTGCCTACCGGCAGGCAGGCGGTAGGCAGGTGAAGAATGAGTAATGAATAAATTGATTGGATGGTTGGATGGTTGGATGGTTGGATGGTTGGATAATTGGATATCCGCCTTCTCCCGACAAGTCGGGATTCGGCGTGACAGGTCCGTCTTCGTCCCGATAAATCGGGACTACGCCGTGACAGGTCCGTCTTCGTCCCGATAAATCGGGACTACGCCGTGACAGGTTGGATTATTGTTCTGTTATTTTTTGTTTAGAGATTAAGGTTATGATTGAGA
>WFQV01000303.1 GCA_015486905.1 Melioribacteraceae bacterium
AAGAAAAATAGCAGGTAAAAAATGAAATTGAAATACTTAAATTTTATTCGCGGTGTTTCAATAAATAATGTGAGCAGATACGGGGTAACACTTTCGATGTTATCCTTCCTGCTCTACATCCTTTACGAATTTTTCGCGATAACGGGAATACTTACAAGCAAACTTGTAGGTCTTATTGCTTACCTGCTTTTACCCACGCTGTTTGTCGTTGGAATTGTTTTAATCATTTACGGCTGGGCAAGGGAAAGAAAAATTACGGGAAAATCTTTTCGTGAGCTTTTGGAATCACAATACAGCGAGGATGAACTTAAAGAAAGCGAAACGGGCACTCCTGTTTTTCGAGCTGTTTTAATTACCGGCTTAATCGGTGTTTTGTTCCTTATTGTTGCGGGTTTACGTACTTTGCATTTCATGGACGAGCCCGAATTTTGCGGAACCGCCTGCCACTCGGTAATGAACCCTGAGTGGACGGTTTACCAAGCATCTCCGCATTCCCACGTAGCTTGCGTGGAATGCCACGTCGGGGAAGGAACCAAGGCATTAATCGATTCCAAAATCAACGGCGCTTGGCAGATGATTTCAATTACTTTTGACCTTTACGAAAGACCCATTCCCACGCCTGTTCACCAGCTGCGCCCGGCAAGGGAAACCTGCGAAAAATGCCACTGGCCGGAGAAGTTCTACGGCACGCTGTTGAAAACTTTTGTCCATTACAAACCAGACAAAAATTCAACTCCTTCCTACACAACTTTGGCGCTCAAGGTTGACACGCGAGAGAGCGGCAACAAATCCGGCATTCACTGGCACATAGGTAAGAACAACGAGGTAAGGTATTCCTCCGTTAACGACGAAAGAGAAGAAATTCTCTGGGTGGAATCCAAACAGCCGGACGGCACTTACAAACGTTACGTCAATAAAAAGCTAAAGGATTTGAAAAACTCCGGCGAAAACGCAACACGGGTAATGGATTGCGTTGACTGCCACAACAGGGTAACGCACATTTACCAAGACCCCGAGGAAGCAGTTGACAAAAGCATTCACAAAGGATTGATTCCCCGTTCAATTCCTTTTATTAAACGCGAAGGTTTGGGAGCGCTTATTGCCTCCTTTACCGATACCGAAAAAGGAAAGGAAATTGTCAAAAACAGAATTCTCGGCTTTTACAGGCATAATCTTCCCGAGGTTCTTACTTCTCGTTCGCGCGAACTTGACAAAGCAATTGAAACGCTGCAAAACATCTACGCCACAAACATTCACTACCGGATGAACATCGACTGGAATCCGTATCCGAACCATTTGGGGCACAAGCACAACGGCGGTTGCTTCCGCTGCCACAACGAAAATATGGTTGACGCAAACGGGCAGGCAATCCGTTACGATTGCACCCTTTGTCATTCCATTTTGGCGTACGACTCGGACAAGCCGTTCAAATATCTTGAACCGGTAAAATCCACGGAAAAAGATTCGGCAATGCACACCGATTTACAAAGCGAATTTCTCAATTCCTACAAATAGAATTAACCCCGGTCCAGTGGGGCCGGGGAGTTTTTTCCCACAACGCTTCAGTTTAATATTTTTTATTAATAAAAGTCTATTATTGTTTAACTGAAATTCTTGCATTATTGGAGGAATGGATTGTCCTACTACGCTCTCACTGCGATTGGGCTTCTTTGAAACGAATTGGATAATTGGATTAATGCCTTACGTATCGCTGCGCCGAACCCAGCGAACCGCAAGGTGAACCCCCATAGGGGTTCTCGGGAACGGGTTGAACTGTCAATTTATTTGGAAGAATAGATTGAGAATGAAGTATTTCTCGTAATGAACTCATCCCTATCCTTCTTCTTAAGAAGAGGAGAGCGAGTCTCTTGACAATGCGCATTCTACGGAGTTAAAAATAACCACCCGGACCCTACAGCCACACGGATATTCCAACGTAATGGCTTCGCCAAATCCGAGGGCTTTAAATTCCGCGCGCAGATTGCAAGCAATCTACGTTACACAAATACAACTTCTCGCGACGAACCCCGCAGAATGTGAGGGTAGTCAGACCATCCAACCATCCTAGATTTTCGGTTTCACAAGAACTAACTTAAAACCCCTTCAATATACCTTTTCCCATTTTTAACTTTCAACCATAATGAGACTAACGTCTAGCTGACAATTAACATAACATCGAGGACATAAAATTCGCAGGACATCGATTACAGTTTAGTGGTAACGAATTAGCA
>WFQV01000304.1 GCA_015486905.1 Melioribacteraceae bacterium
GTTTTAAGCATTTTACTGAAATGTTAGCTTCCCTTTTTTTCCAACCCACTCTTTCCCTCACTTCCCGAAAGGGAGGGCTTGTTCTCCGATAGTTTTTAGCTTCGCCCCGCAGAATGCGGGGGCGACTCCTACCGTAAACTGTTTAACGGTAGGGACAACTCGCGAGTTGTCCCTACAGAATATTTAATTTTTTCAGGGTCGTCCTAAATGCACTATTCAGTCATTGCAAGACAAGCCACGGCGGTGTTCAAAATGAGGGAAGCGGTCAATCTGAGTGACATTGTTTTAAGCATTTTACTGAATTGTTAGCTTCCCTTTTTTTCCAACCCACCCTTTCCCTCACTTTCCGAAAGGAAGGGCTTGTTCTCCGATAGTTTTTAGCTTCGCCCCGCAAATGCGGGACAGGCAAGCTCAACGCAGACGAAGGCGGGCGTCTCGACAAAAACATTTCTCATTTCTGGTTTCTAATTTCTGATTTTTTTTATTTTTTGCTACTGATTTTAAACCTGTACCAAGAAATCGATTGCTTTTACAGTGCATTAGAAATAGGACGCAGATTATTTTATGGTTTAATACGATTCCAATCAGTGTAAATCCTGTAATATCCGCGTCATCCGTGTTCCATTCCTAATCAAATATAAAAGCTATTTAACGGGAATAATTTTACCGATTATTTCTCTAAGTTTTTCATCGGGAACAACTTCTTGAATTTTCTGGAACAGTTCTCTTTCTTCTGTTCGAACATGCTTTTCCACTAACTTGCCGATTCTGTCCAAATTATCTTCAAGGTTTCCCTCTGTGATTGTTAAAAATGCCTCTTTGATTATTCTGTGTTCTTCAATTATCGAATCAATCATCTCGTCCAACTCTTTGGAATAGCCCCGTGCAACAGGGAAAAGAATTTCTTCTTCGTGGGCAAAGTGAGGAACAAGCTCTATTTCGTAAGTTCTTTTTGCGTCTTCTAATTTCTCTTCCAAAGATTGCAAAGCCCTTTTTGTAGGTGCGGCTTTTTTCTGCATTGCGGTTGCAAAGCGTAATGCCTGGTGGTGGTCGTGAGATAACGGTACGATAGCCTCATGTCTTTTCATCTGTTAGCTTTTCCATTTTAGTTAAAATAATAAACCTAATAATATAAAAATATTTATTTTGAAAGGAAATTTTTGAAATTTTTTTTAAGTGAAGATGGCAAGAATAATAATTTGGTTAATAATGATTTTCGGCGGCGCTCTCGTTTCAATCTATTTAGATTTGAAATTATTTCGCTCTCTTTTTGAAAATATCCCATGGCATTTAATATCTTTTTTAGTAGGATTGTTTTTAATAAAAACGGTAATGCTGATTAGCAGAAATACCGGTAGGACCCTTGCCAAATACGGCAGGCGTGGGGAATTGAAGAGGATGGAAACAAACGTTCTGGTAAAAGAAGGCGTTTACAAATATATGCGTCACCCGATGCACTTGGGACTTTTGCTATTTCCATTTTCCTTTGCTTTTCTTTTTGGCTCACCCACATTCATTTTGATTTTTGCCCCATTGGAAGTTGCCTTTATTTTAATGATGATTAAATTGGTCGAAGAACCCGGTGCAATTAAAAAATTCGACGGCGATTATCTCGAATACATGAAATCCGTTCCCGCATTTTGTTTTCGGAAAGAATGTCTAAGAGAATTATTCAAGAAAGTGTAGGACTTTTTCTTAAATTGCTAATTGCTTTTCAAAAATCATTTGATATTAAAAGATTAAAAAAATTAAAATTGCCAATCATTAAACAATCTAATCGTTAGATTTTCATCTGATTATTTCCATCCGGAGTTTTGTCACGATTTTCCCCGCCGTTGGCGGGGCAAGCAGAAAATCGCGCCAAAACACTTTAGTATTTTCTACCGCTATGCCCGAGGTAAAGCTAGGGCTTAATGAGATGTTGCTCATATAGAGCTTTGTTCAAATTATTTTGAGACTTTGTTATTCGGTAATCGGTAACAAGTCTCAACCTTAGCCTTAACCTCAATCTTTAACAAAAAATAACAGAACAATCATCCATTCATCCAACCTGTCGCGCCGTAGTCCAGCGTAGCGCAGACGAA
>WFQV01000305.1 GCA_015486905.1 Melioribacteraceae bacterium
CATAATCAAATTTAATTTAGTTCATTTTTTGAACTTTTTCAGTCAATGAGTATCCTTATTTTTCTTCACATTCAACCCGCAGCAATTTTTGTATTTTTTTCCGCTACCGCAAGGGCACGGGTCATTTCTACCCGGATTCAAACTTGGGAAGCCCAAATCTTTTTCTTTTGCCCAAGCCATTACGTTAGCCGGTGGCCTTTGATGCCTTAGTTCGTTTGCCATGAATTTCATATAAACATCTATGTGACTAAAGAAATATTTGTAGCCTTCGCACAAATAATTTAGACCTTCTTCGCCATCGGGGGTTTTAACAAACCTATGTTTGGGGCATTCGCCGTTACATGCAAATTTGTATTCACACTCCAAGCAATACCGGGGAAGTGTCGATTTTTTTGCTTCCCCGAATTCAATTTGCTTTTTGGAATTCACAATCATCGATATGTCCGATTCCATTATGTTTCCCAGCTTGTACTCCGGGTAAACATAATGGTCGCAAGAATAAATATCTCCGTTGTGTTCAATAACCATAGCGTTGCCGCAAGTTTCCCTAAACACGCAAAGGCTCGGCTGCATTCCGTACCAAGCCTCTAACATTAAGTCAAAAATATTAACGTAAATTTCTCCCACATCATTGCGGACCCATTCATCGAACACTTCCGATAAGAATTTACCGTACTGTAAAGGTTCAACCGACCAATCCGTTACAACCGCCTTTCCTTTGTAGTTAGGAAGAACAAGAAACAACCCGTTCGCAGCAGGCGGTTCGGCTCTTCTTTCCACAATGGGAATGAATTGTAGAAACCTGCTTCCTTCGCTTTTTAGAAAACCGTACACTTCTTTCGCTTTGTAAGAATTATCTCTTTGAACACAAGTTAATGTATTAAATTCTACGCCATGCTTTTTCAGCAATTTCAACGAGCCGTACACTTTTTTAAAAGTAGGCTGTTCTCCTTTCATCTTACGGTATTTATCATGAATCTCCCGGGGCCCGTCAATCGAGAGCCCCACAAGGAAATTGTTATTTGCAAGGAAATCACACCAAGCGTCGTTTAACAGGACCCCGTTTGTCTGGAACGTGTTAATAATCTTTTTACCGTTTGAATATTGTTTTTGAAACTTTATTGCCTTTCTAAAAAAGTCAATGCCCAGCAATGTCGGTTCGCCTCCCTGCCAGGAGAAAACAACTTCGGAGACCTTTTGTGAGGCAATATATTCCTTAACATATTTTTCAAGCACATTCTCAGGCATCTTCCAATTTTCATCAGCCGGATAAAGTTTTTCCTTTTCCAGATAGTAACAATATTCACAATTAAGATTGCAAACGGGTCCTATGGGTTTTGCCATTATGTGAAATGCATCAAAATTCATTTGGCTATCAACTCACTTTTTCTAATCATAATCGAGTTCATAACTTCGCCGTCAATGCTGACAATTCTGTACGTCACTTTCGGGTCTTTAACAGTTGTGTCGAAGTCGAGTATTCCAAACGAACATGTTTTATTGTAACCGAAAATAGAACCGGGCATAATGTGGTGGGTGTGCATATTAGTTAATTTGGAGCTTTCGAATTCGTACAAGTTGTACCCCTTCTTTGTGTCAATAACCCAAGCATCGGAACGGTGGCGATCTGCAGAGACTAATATCACACCGTTTATTTTATTGTCCATTATGTAAGAAAAAATTTGGTTTCTTTCTTCGGGAAAGCCAAGCCACGGGTCGTGGCTACCCGGCTTTGCTCCGAAAGCCCAAGGCACGGAGGCGACAATAACTTTGAATACAGCTTTGGATTTTTTTAATTCGTTAAACAGCCATTTTTTCTGAACCGGTCCAATCATTGAGGGGTGCGGTGCAAAGGGATCGGTACGGTACGTACGGCAGTCAAGCATAAAAAACTCCACATCCCCATCGTAAAACTTGTACCAAACTCCAGGGAATTTCTTTGTACCGTAGCCCGGATTAGCCCATTGTTCGCGGAAAACTTTAAGCATCGGTTGTTTCCATGCCGGCTTGTTAACATAAGGACCAAGCCAAATGTCGTCGAATGCGGCATCGTGGTCGTCCCAAATTGTAAATATCGGTGTTTGCTTAACTAAGTTTTTAAAATATGGCTGCGATTCTCTTCTGTAATAAGTGTAATAGTGAACGGCATTCGGCATTCCCGGCACATCAATGTAAACATTATCGCCGAGCAAAAGCATTGCGGAGAGTTTAAAAGAATTTATTGTATTCCACATATATTCATGTTTGGGAATGTAACCGGCGCCCCCGCCAAAACCAATGGAAAATTTTGCTTTGCTTCCTTTCTTGAAAAATGTTTTGAAGGAAGGTCTTTCTTTGCCGAAGTAAAATTTATTTTTAACGAAAACATCGTAATAATATTTTTTGTCAGGTCTCAAATTTTTAACCGTTACAATTCCCGTGTAATCATTTTCTTTTTTAGTGGAGTTTGTAAATTTGGCAATAGGCTTACTC
>WFQV01000306.1 GCA_015486905.1 Melioribacteraceae bacterium
GTTTTTATTCGTTACAACTACGGGTTGAAACCCGTGTGTAATTAGATGGCCTCTGCCAAGGCAGGGTAAACTCTGCTGGTGCTAAGAAATATTTAATTTTTTCGGGGTTGTTCAAATATCCTTAGCGCGGCAAAGCCGGCAACCAATTTCCCAATTTTAATCCTTACGAATAGTTTAAAATATTTTGGAAAAAAAACGAAGATTTGATTGAGGATACCATTCAGTCCTTTTGAAGATGTTCATTTTTCAAACCTATTCATCCTTTCCCTCCTTCCATTCATGGATGGTTGGATGATTGGATGGTTGGATATTTTTACATCATTGCGATTCCACATTATACTGGGGAATGCGGACAATCCATCCATCCAATTATCCAATCATCCATTCATCCAATCTTAGCGCGGCAAAGCCGGCAAGCAATTTCCTAATTTCAATTATTACAAAAGTTTAAAATATTTTGAAAAAAAAACGAAGATTTGATTTAGGATACTATTCATCCAACCTATCGCGCCGAAGTGCAGACGAAGGCGGACCATCCAAACATCCATTTATCCAACTATCCATCCAACGATGCAAGGTCTTCGGTTTTGCAAGAATCAACTTGAACCCCTTCGGGGTTCTCAGGGACAAGCATTACGACCCCAACGGGGTCGAATGTTTATAGAAGGGAACAACAAAAAATGTAAACCGATGCCGAAGGTATCGAAGTTGTTAATTTTACCGGACTCCAAATAAGAAAAATTGTTCATTGTAAATTAACTTTCCTCTTTCAACTTTTAACTAATAGTGAGACTAACATCTAGCGTCTTACCTCTAGCATTTCACGTTTAAATATTTCTAATTTCTTGTTTCTTCTTTCTTATTTTATATTTTTTTGCCACCAATTTTAAACCTATACCTGTTCATTTAATATACGAGAAAGATGTCGTAAATCTTTGGTAATCGGGAATTTGGCGAATGATAATTCGGTTACAAATTTTTATTGCAATTAAAGTCGTTACCTCATAGATTACAATTAGAAATTTTAATCTACTTGGGGAAAGCCAAAAATGGCAAAGAAAGGAAGCTCGTCAAAAGGGAAAGCCTCAAACGAGGCCGATAACACACAAATACAAATAATTAGAAATTTTTACCTTTCAATAGTGGAGAGGACAAAAGATGCAATAGTTCTTTTGGACGGGTTAAAAATTATTGACGTAAATAAAGGAACCCTAAATTTATTTAAAGTAAAAAAGAGCGAAATAATCGGCAAATCACCAATTAACTTTTCCCCGAAATATCAGAATGTGAACGAGCCTTCAACAAAGAAAGCCATGGCGATAATCAAAGAATTGCAGAAGGAAAATTCCGTCAGCTATGAATGGCGGTTTATCAAAAAAGACAAAACACCATTCTACACTTCGGTAACATTAACCAGTCTTCCGGCGCTTGGCGACAAATATGCAATGGCTTTAATACGTGATATCGATTACTTAAAAAAAGCAGAGAAACAGCTCCTGGAGAACGAGGAAAGATACAGAACAATAGTTGAAAATTCGGCAGAAATTATTTGCCGCCTAACACCCGAATGGAAGTTCAGTTACATCAACGAAACTTTCAAAACACTGCTCGGTTACGAATTGGGAGCCATTAAAGAAAAAGCAATCTGGGATTTAATATTCTCCGAAAAGCGGGAGGAATTTATTTCAAAATTCAAAGAATTAAATCCCTTCGAGGAAGCTTCCTATTATTACGAGGTTCCCATTATCAGCAAAGACGCACAACTTTTTTATTTCGGGCTAACTATTAAATTTATTTTCAAGAAGGGTTATCTCTTCAGAATTCAAATTTCAGGATTGAATATTAGCGAAAGGAAAAAGTTAGAAACAATAAGAGAAGTTTTCTTTAACATTTCCCACACATTGCTCAAGAAAATAACCCTTGACGAACTTTACAAAGAAATACATCAAAATGTAGCCAAGTTAATTCCGGCAAAAAACTTTTACATTGCCCTTTACGATGAAGAGACCGAAACAATTTCTTTCCCTTATTTTATCGACGAATTCGACGAACCGCCCAAACCGAGAAAATTAAGGAGAGGATTAACGGAATATATTCTCCGAACAGGCAAACCTTTCCTGGCAACGAAAGATTCTTACATGGACTTAGCCCACAAGGGAGAGATAGAATTAATTGGTGAGCTTCCGGTCGATTGGCTGGGCATACCACTTAAAACACAAGGCAAAACCATCGGCGTGATTGCAGTTCAAAGTTACTACAAGGAAATACGCTACGACGAGCAGTCGAAGGAAATCTTAAGCTATATTTCACAACAAATAGCTTTGGCAATTGAAAAGAAAAAGAGCGAAGAAGAATTGAGTAGCTCTCTCTCACTCCTTAGCTCTACTTTGGAATCTACGGAAGACGGCATATTGGTTAGCGATTTAAACGGAAAGATTAAACTATTTAACAAAAGATACGCTGATCTGTGGAAATTACCTGAGGATTTGTTAAATCAAAAAAATCATGGTGCGATTTTAGAATTCGTACACGAACAATTGAAAGACCCCGTTCAATATTTGAACCGAACCAATATGCTTTACGATTTCCCCGAGGAAAGAGCTTGGGACGAGATTGAATTCATTGACGGAAGAATATTCGAACGCTTCACACAGCCACAGTATCTTGCCGAGAAAATAATTGGCAGAGTTTGGAGTTACCGGGATATTACCGAGAAAGAGAAGGCGCTGCGTAAAGTCGAATACGAGAAAAATCTTCTTCACACATTAATGGACAACATTCCGGATTCAATTTATTTCAAGGATAAAGATTGCAAATTTATTAGGATTAACCGGGGACAAGCCAAGATGCTTGGAATTCTCCGCGAGGAAGATTCGATAGGGAAAACGGATTTCGACTTTTTCAAAAAAGAAATTGCTATTGAGATGTTTAACGACGAAACACGAATAATGGAAACCGGGAAACCGATAATTAACAAAATAGAAAAAATCGAGAAGGAGGACGGAGATATTATATGGGTTTCGGCGACCAAAGTTCCAACATATGACGAGTTCGGAAATGTAACCGGAATAGTTGGGGTTTCGCGCGACATTACCCAAATTAAAGAGGCGGAAGAAAAGTTACGTAAATACTCCGAAGACTTGAAAGAACTTAACGCCACAAAAGATAAATTCCTTTCTATAATCGCACACGATTTGAAAAGTCCTTTCTCAACTCTTTTGGGATTTTTGGATTTACTCCGCTCAGAAGCTCCGAGTTTGCCACCCGAAGAGCTGAATCAATTTATCGGGCATGCTTACAACAGCGGAATGAAAGTATTTAAATTGTTGGAGAACCTCCTCGAATGGGCTTACCTGCAAAAAGGGAAAGTGGTAGTTACGCCCGAGGAATTTGATTTGAGAACCCACGGTGACGAATCCGTGGAGATTCTTTTGGACAAAGCAAAAGAAAAAGGTATTGAGATTATCAATTCCATCCCCGAAGGTATTAAAGTCTTTGCGGATAAGAATATGATTCAAACCGTAATCCGTAATCTTACGAACAATTCAATTAAATTTACAGAACCTGGGGGTAAGATTGAAATGAATGCAGAAGCGAATGATGACTTTGTTACCGTGACAATTGCCGACACCGGCGTGGGAATGAGTCCCGAAACAAAAGCGGAATTATTTAGATTAGACGCACACCACACATCCGTTGGTACCGCAGGGGAATCCGGTACGGGACTGGGATTAATTATTTGTAAAGATATGGTAGAAAAAAACGGTGGTGAAATTCGCGTCGAAAGTGAATTGGGCAAGGGCACAACATTTTATTTTACCCTCCCTCGAATCTGAAAGATACTTCATTATTTAGACAGTTCAAATTATGAACTTTCTATTTTTTAGAATTGGAAATAAATAAAGGGTTGAATGTTTGCCGATTTGAACTGTGCTACAATCCAAATTACAATTGTAAACACCAAAGCCTTAACAGGTATCGGCATAGCGGCTAAAGTGTCTTTGATTTTTGCTTCCCACTTAAGCGGTGTGTAATGACTCAAGTATCCAATAATCATTAAAGCGGCAATTAACGGGTATCCTGTAAACCATTGCAAAAACACTTTCGGTTGGAAATAATACATTATCTGATGAATCATTTGAAATGCAGTGTCGTAACTTTGGGAACGGAAGAAAATAAGTGAAAAAAGCCAAAGGTGAACTGTAATTACAATACCTGCAAGTCTTCGTAATTTGGATTTATTAATAAAATCCGGTATGTGGAGGAATCTCTCAACTGCAAGTGCAATGCCGTGGAAGCCGCCCCAAATAACAAATCTCCAAGAGGCACCGTGCCATAAACCACCTAAAAGCATTGTAAGCATTAAGTTAATGTACGTCCTACGCTTCCCTTTTCTGTTGCCACCTAAAGAAATGTAAAGGTAATCTTTCAGCCAACTGGAAAGTGAGATGTGCCATCGCCTCCAGAACTCCGTGATAGTTGCCGATTTGTAAGGTGAATTAAAGTTATCGGGCAATCGGAAGCCCATCAACAGAGCTAACCCAATTGCCATATCGGAGTAACCTGAGAAATCGCAGTAAATTTGAAGTCCGTAACCATAAAGCCCCAAAAGATTTTCAATACCCGTGTGGCGTGCGGGAAATTCGAAAATTCTGTCCACAAAATTAATGCCAATATAGTCAGCAAGAACAGCTTTCTTTAAAAGCCCTGCAATAATTAAAAACATTGCACGCCCAATGTCACTATCGGTGATGAATTTTTCTTCATGAATCTGCGGCAGGAAATCCGCCGCACGCACAATAGGGCCGGCAACCAACTGCGGAAAGAAGGAAACAAAAAAGAGGAAATCAACAAAATTTTTCTCAGGCTTAAAACGTTCGCGGTAAATATCTATCGTGTAACTCATCGATTGAAAAGTAAAGAATGAAATTCCCACCGGCAGGAAAATATCCAAAGTATTAAAATGTCCGGCGTTCAGTGAATTTAATGTTCTAATAAAAAAATTCGTGTATTTGAAATAGCCCAACAGTCCGAGATTTGTAAACAGACTAAGGAGGAGGAACATCCTTTTCTTCTTTTTAGTTTGGGCATGATAAATTCGATATCCGGTAAAATAATCTATTAAAGAACTAACAATCACGAGGTAAAAGAAAATTCCCGACGATTTGTAATAGAAATAAATGGACATTAGCATTAAGAAAACTATTTTAGCCCTTTTATTATTGAGAAATATCCGGCTAAAAAGGAGTACGAAGAAGAAAAAGAAAAGGAAGAAACTACTATTGAAAAGTAACGGTGCTTGAGGATTGTATTTTAATTGATTAAAAAGATTATTTAAAAAAGCACCCATAAAAATCCTATTTTAGTATTTAAATATGCTGCCGCCTATGAACTCACGAAGTACCGAATCTTTAGGTACGGAGGAATCATCCTCAACGGGGATAATGCTTTCCAACAGTTTCTTAACCCTTGCGGCTCTGTTGAAAGCATCCTCGTGCAAAGGGTCGCCTTTGTATTCCTTCTCCCATTCGGTAAAATATTTTAACATTTTGTTAGCATACAAAGGTAATTCGTAAGGCATACCGCTGTTAATAATGAAATCCGCTTCGCTGTTGTAAGGAATGATGTTCCTCAATTCGCTTGAACGCACATAGTGCCAATGTTCCAAGGTTTGTTTTGGATTGTAAGCTCTGTGTGCCGAATCCCTCAGCATTCTTCTAATCAACCGGATATCTGTCCAACGAACGTACTTGCCATCGTTGCCTTTCATTTGAAGCAAGGGTTCAAGATAAAGTCTGAACTTCCTTTCATCGGGAATATCTTTGGACATCTCGGGGAAAAGTCCATGCAGACTATCAATCAACAAAATTTCGTTTTCTTCCAAATGCATAGGAGTTACGTTCAGTGTTCGCTTTCCCGTTCTAAAATCGTAGAAAGGAATTTTAACTTCCTCACCCCTACTTAATTTCAACAGATGCTTGTTAATTAACTCAAGGTCCAAAGCGTAGGGAGTTTCAAAATCGTAATCGCCAAACTCATCTTTCGGGTGAAGTTCCAAATCGAAGAAGTAATGGTCAACATTAAGAGCAACAAATTTGTAACCTTCTTTCTTTAACTTCTGCTCTAATTTAATGGTTGTTGTTGTTTTGCCCGAGGAGGAAGGACCGGTTACGAACACCATCTTAATTTCATTAATTCTCTCTTTAATCATTTCCGCTGCGGTGGTAATATCCTGCTCGTAAGCGTTTTCCGCTTCGTGAACAATGTGCGGGAATTCGTCCCTGCCGATTCTTTTGTTTAAAGATTCTACGGTATGAAGATTGTGCAAGACAGCCCAATCCAACACGTGCCAAATTTTTGCCCATGGGATATTATCCGAAGGTTTCGAAGCGTAGCGGGAAGCCTCACGGCGCTGCCTGTTGCGCTCCTCACGGTAAAGTATGTATTCCTTGGCAACTTTTGCGTGCCCTTGTTCAATCAAAATCTTTTCTACGGCATCCTGGATTTCTTCTATTTGAGGAATGTATCCTTCTTTGTAAATGCTTTCCAAATATTCAATTACTTTATCGGCAAGAATGTCGGCTGTTTTTTTGTCCCTGCCGCCAACGGCAACGGCAGCACGGTAAATAGCATTGGAAATCCTCTCTTTTCTAAAAGGGACTTTAGCGCCGCTCCTCTTAAAAACATATTCAAACTTAGCCATAATTTCTTAGATGTAATTAGTTTGGATTTAACTTTACAAATTTAATAAAATAGTAGCTCCGTAAAAGATTTTTTTTAATTGCCGAGAAAAAATCAATTCCATATATTTGTGGATTAAAAATTTCGGAAAGGTGCAGGAGTGGTTGAACTGGCACGCCTGGAGAGCGTGTGAACCTCTACCGAGGTTCCGTGGGTTCGAATCCCACCCTTTCCGCAATATCCTCACAATAAATTTACCCCCGATAGAACGAATTTCCACTTAATCCCAAGATTAAAATAGAGGCAACCGAATTGAGAAATTTAGGTTTAATTTTCCTCCCGAATCAAAAGAACGGCAATAAAACCGTAAATACCCGTTAAGAGAACTAAAATCAAATCGATTATTTGGTTTTTGAACCCGCGCATTTTGTACTTCTTCAGCAAATACGCAGTTAGAATAACCAAAAGCAGATTGAATAGAAACGTGTAAATACCGTTAAATTTGAAATAAAAATTAAAGAAATCATTGTTTTTGGAATCCATCCTCAGCGTAAAGGGAGTTACAACTGCAAGAATTTTACCCGGTAGTCTTTTGTTGTTCGAGAGCCATTTGCTTTTGTAAGTATCCACCAACTTGTAACTCCTATCGGTCACAAAAGCGGTGAGGCTGTCCTTATCAATCAGAGAAATTATTCTGTATTTCAAATTACCCATTATTTTAAATTGCATCGTTTTAATGTTGAAATTTTTAATGGGAAGTTGAATTAATTTGTAATTATCTCTCGAAATCAGAAAGACTCGGTTGTCCTTTGAAATTAAGATTCCGTGAAATTCTTTTAGTTCAAGCTCTTTAATCCAAATGTACTCAACTTTAACATCCGGAGGGAGAAATACTTTTTTAACATACGGTCTATTGTGAATTCGCATCAAATGGAAAAGTTCGCCATTGTTGTCAACAATAAAATAGCCGTCGTCGTACGGTTTCATATTCGAGGGATTACCGAAATATTTACGAGCGGGGAAATTGAACCCTGCTTTAACCAAAGCATTGTTGAACCTTGTGCTTAACCCTTTTTCTACTTTATTCGTTTCACAATTAATAAATTCAAACTTATTATTAATCCTAAAAAAGTCGTCCGGCATTTTCAGCTCCGGTCCGTCCGGGCGTGCTTCCAAAAGGGGATAAAGATTTATTTGGTAATAGTAAATATCGCTGGGTTTAATATTCAAATAGATATAATTCAATTTAAGTTGTTTGTAATCAACCGGCATTCCTTCAATCGTATCTGGCAATTCGTCACGGTAAATAAGTTGACGAAAACTAAATAAAGGGGTTAAGCGTTCGAACTGCTTTCGAGGAATAATATTGCCTTGAACGTCAACACGGACAAACCTTTTGTGCTGAACCTCTCCGAGTAAAAACTCTTTTTTAATTGAGCTGTAATAGACCATAGGTGCTCTTGAATTTTTTGCGAATACCAGCCAATAATATTTAGGGACAACATAAGCGGAGATAAAAATTATTAAAAGCAAGAAAATAAAACGCGAAATTTTAGCGGCTGTTTTCATCTTACCCCCCTCTTAAATCTGAAGCCTGAAAGAATAATCAAGTAACCGAGCAGAAGCGTAAATATTGTAAAGTAAGAAATCACATAAATGTACTGCCCGTAAGCATCGCCCGTCATTAAAATATCTACAAACCCGAAACCGAAGAGAGCGATAATAACTTTCCGCAGCCAAAGCTGTTCAATCATTACAACCGCTGTCAGGAAATATGTTGCAAGCCCGGCTAAAAACCAAGGGGCGATGGAAAGCAGCATTGCGTAAGTTATTTCGGCAGGGAAGAATTTTACCGAAATTAGAATTAGGCCTAAAGCAAAAATCAAATATTGCAATAGTAAAAGTGCAAACCCGAATGTAATTAAAAAAATTAAAATCGTGTTCTCTTTAAGCGGCAAATGCAAAGTCAATTTTAACCTTAAATTTTGAACCTCCGGAAGGAACTGCGCAACAGCAATCGCCAAAGCAATTAAAAGAGGAATAAATTCAAACTGTGCAAAAAACATATAGTTTTTAAACACAATGTAATTCCAAACAACATTAGCGTTGTTAAATTCTACCACAGCGCGAATATTCAAATAAATAACAAATAAAACGATAACACCCACGCCAAAAGAGACGGCGTAAGTCCAACGAATTTTAATCCATTCTTTGTAAGCAAGAGATTTAAACATTTCTGCTCCTTTAATATTTTCCCGTTAACCCGATGAAAGCATCTTCCAAATCCATATCAATCTCTTGGAAGTTTGCATATTGAACATTTTTATTATTCAAATACTCTTTTATTTTATCCTCCTTCTCAAAGGAATAAAGAGTGTACTTGTTTTTTATTATCTCGAAATTTTTAATTATTTCGTCTTTCGTAAATTTAACGTCTTCCTCGGCCCTGAAAGTGTAACAATGAAAATTATTTTTCAAATTGTCAATCGAGGTTTCCATTACAACGCCGGAATAATCCAAGATTACACAGTCCTGAAGGAAACCATCCAAATCCTGAATGATGTGTGAAGTAATGAAAATGGTTTTGTTTTTAACCTCGGCATATTCCTTTAAATAATCGAGGAACAATCGTCGGTAACCGGCATCGAGCCCCATTGAGTAATCATCCAAAATCAGCAAATCGGGATCTTGAGCAAGGATTAGCCCCAAAGCCACTTGCGAGCGCTGACCGGCGGACATACGTGAAATTTTTTGATCTTCCAATACTTTCAGCTTGGACATCAACTCGTAATAAACTTCCCTATCCCATTTGGGGTAAAAAGCGGAATAAAACTTTTCAATCTGCTTAATATTCATAAAGGAATATTGAATGTGCCCTTCAATCAAAAATCCCACGCGCGCTTTTGTTTGCGGACTTAATTTGTACGAATCCTCGCCGAAAATTTGACACGTGCCAGATTTGGGTTTCAGAAAACCGTTGAGAATATTGATTGTAGTGGTCTTGCCCGTTCCGTTTTTACCGAGCAAACCGAAAGTACTCCCTTTCGGAATTTTGAAACTTAAATTTTCGTAAACTTTTTTCTTACCGTAATAATGGGTAAGATTGTTAATTTCAACAGCGTATTCCATTAAATTATTCCTTAAAAATTATTCTTAATTAAATTAAGAGCGCTTGTCACTTTCCCTTCAGGTTTCGATTTGAAAGGATTCCTAACCTCTTTGGTAGTACCGTCGGAGAAGTGAACTTTTAACATTTTGGAAGCAATAGCTTTTTTAACCTCTTCGAGTGAAATTTTTTCAGGTACAAAGAAGACGTAAGCCGTAGGGACTTTGTTGTACCTTGTTGAAAGTCGGACAATACCTTTCCAATTTGACAAGTGGCTCGTAAGATAACTCAACATTCTGTAAAGCGAACCGCTTGCCGCCTCGGGCATAGGATAAGCAAGGACTTTCAAATTCTCCGGTTTGTATTTTGAATAACCGTTAAATTTTCTGTCGTACTTTTTAAACATTAAAATCTCGTAATCGGCAACGGAAACTTTTCCAAGGCTTCGTGTTTCTCCTTCCACCTTGAAATCCATTTCTCGTTTGAGAGTTCCGCCGTCCCGAAGTCTTATTTCTACTTCCTCGGATTCGATTATTTTTCTAATATTCTCCGGTGAAGTTATCTTCGAATTGTAGTAAATCTTAGCTTTAACCGGTTCTCCGAACATTGTTTGAAAACCGTAAATTCCTTTGTCCTTCATAAAGGCGTAAGAAAGGTTAACATAATCCACATTGTCGAAGAAATTTTTAATTCCCACCTCAAGAACGTCGAGGGAATCAACTATTCCTTTGCGTATGCGTCGCACCTTCTGAGTTACCGGTTTGAAAATATCCCTTTTAATTCTAAGCGGTGTAATCTCACTCGGATTGTAATAAATTTTTACCGTATGTGAGGAGGCGTAAGCGTCCAACCCGTAAATGCCTTTAATTCTTTTAATCTGTCTTTCGAACGATTTCGAACTACTGAAGCATTTGACGTTTTTTAACCCCGTTTGTTCGTACACTTTAATGTTTTTAATTTTGCTGAAATTTCCCCATCTATCAGAGAGAGTTTTAAATTCGTAAAACGAAGAAGCGGTAAGTCCTACAACAATTAATAACACGGTTGCAACCGGAGCAATCCATTTGGAAAATTTAACACTCTTTTTAATAAATAACGTTTCTTTAACAGGGCAGGAATAAATACAATCCGAGCATAAAGTGCAATCAATATTATCGACTGTATCGTATTTGTCTATTTCAATTCCTTGCGGACAATTCTTATCACATACATGGCACGTCGGGCAGGAATCTGTCTTTCTTTTAATTTTAGTAAGAGGAAAAACTAAACTTTTTTTGAAAATGACCTCCGTTAACATTGCAAAGAATATTATTCCCGTAACCAACCAAAACAATCCCAAATTTGCGCCCAAGAGGTTTGCTATTAAATAAATAATTATTACCCCCGCAGCAACCACAACGTTCATAAAAATGTTACCTATCGCACCGAGCGGACAAAGGTACTTGCACCAAAACATTCTTGTGACAATCGAACCGATAATCACTACGGCAATAGTTGCAACAGCAAAATACCACACTATGTCATTATTTCCGAAACCCGTAACGGAAGCAAAATAAGGGTCGAACTCCCGGCAGAACAACTCACTGGAATTCATCGTAAAATAAATAGTGGCGTAAAGGAGCAAATATTTTAAAATTCTAAGCGGGCGGTCAACGTATTCGGGAATACGAATGTTTATTTTAAGTTTATCGCCTAATTTCCCCAGCCACTCTGAGACCGCACCAATCGGACAGATGTAACTGCAAAATAATTTTCCAAATAAGACAGCTCCAATTATCAGAATAATTCCCAAAGTAACTTGCACTTCGCTCATAGTGCAAGAAAGGCTTCCGAGATTAAGTTTACTCATCAAGGAAGCTATTCCGCCAAGGGGGCAATAAGCTTCGAAATCAGGATGGTAAGAAGGGTTTAAAAGAGGTCTTAATATCGCAATTAAAATTAAAGCAATGATTGTAAACTGGAAGTAACTTCTGACTTTATTCTTCATTGAGTTTCCTTATGTTAATCGGGAACAGTGAACAGATAATAGTGAATGTCTATGGTATTTATTACTCGTTACTAACAATAATCATACTCTTATTTTTCAATAAGATATTTTAAGCCATTCCCTTCTAATTGATAATTTACAATATTCATTGAGGTAAAAAAACGGGAATGCAATAAATAAGGGGGCGTCATATTTCAGACGCCCCAAAAGAAATTATTTAAGAAGTACCATCTTCTTGGTCGCTGTGTATTTTCCGGCGGTCATTTTGTAAATATAAACTCCCGTCGGCAAATTAGCGGCATTGAAATTGACTTCGTAAGAACCGGCATCCATTTCTTTGTTGATTAACGTCATTACCTCTTGACCCAAAACGTTAAATACCTTTAATGTAACTTGCTCTTTGTTAGGAACACTAAAGCGTATTTTGGTAGTCGGGTTAAAGGGGTTAGGATAGTTTTGATCCAACTCGAAACGTCTTACAATTTTCCCGGTCTCTTTTACATCTGTCAACAATGGGTTTTGCTCCCACTGATCGGATTTATCTTCTTGATTTGTCCAATGGTCCGTAGGAGCGCTGTAAGGCTGTACAAAGTCCTTCGGTCCGTTCATTGCAATGTACCTTACTCTGTAGGCAAATGCACCGAAACCGGCAGGCTCGTGAATGTAGCTACCGTCGGAAGCGCTTACGAAACCGTATCTGTAAACAAATTCGTTGAACGAAGGACCGTTAACAGTTAAAGTACCTGTGTAAATATGGTCACCGTCAGGGTCGGTTAACTCTAATACTTTCATATCATCGGTATCCGTCCAACCTTGAGTTCTAACGAACGACGGTTGTTCACTAATCCAGTAAAGAGTATCTGTTGCCGGATTAAACGGAACAGCAATCAATGAAGTATCCATTGCAGGGCTCATATCAACACTGAAAGTAATCGATAATGTTTGACCTGCATCAATTACCTGTCCCGGAAGTACGTCATCGTAATAAGCAGGGTCAGCACTCTGATCCGATTTGGCTTTGAATTCTATTTTGCGGTTACCACCGCCGGTACTAGCCGGTCTCTCCCAGCCATCAGTCCAAATACCGGGGTTAGCCAAATTAACATAGAATTTGTATTCAAGCATGTCACCAACCGGTTGATTATCGAACGGTACGTTAAGGTTATAAACCGAAGGGGTCAACGGATTTTGATTCATGTGGGAGCGTGCTGCATCATCTCCATTCCAGCCGTTAAAACCGCCGCGTATTTGAACGGAATCGGTTGTCGGGTCAAAGATTCCTATTCCCTGCATTACGCTCATATCAACCGAGAAAAGGATATTTCCACTGCCCGTAATATTTACAACACTATCGCGGTCGAACCAGTAAGGTCCTGCAATTGCATCATGGTCGGGTACGGTGTACTCTCTGTTCGGGTCGCTTTCCCAGGTATCGGGATTATCATAAAAGAACTTGAAGTAAACCGTTTCTCCTTCGGAAATGCTTAACGTATCCGATTGATAAAGATAACTGCCGATATCGGTCATTGGGGTTTCACCCCAACCGTTAAACGAACCTCTTACGGAAACATTGGAATTAGCAGGTACGAAAGTACCTTCCTGCTGTTTTACACTCATGTCAACTTGAAATACAATATTGTGTTTATTCAAATTGACAACACTGTCACGGTCAAAATAGCCAAAATAGTAGCCGCCACTATCGGGTACTATAAATTCTCTATTAGGGTCTGATTCCCAAGTGTCGGGATTATCGTAGAAATATTTAAAGTAAACCGTATCTCCCGGTGTAAAACCTCCCACATTTGCTCTATAAATTAGATCGGTAGTTACAACCATATCACTGTCAGGGAACATTTCGGTTTCACCCCAACCGTTAAACGAACCTCTTACAAAAACATGAGATGCAGCCGGGTCAAAAGTGCCTTCAGCCTGCTTTACGCTCATATCGCACTCAAAGGTGACATTAACACCTTCCGGTTTCCCGGCAGACCATTTGCTTAACCATAAGTCATAAGAACCCTTGCTTGAAACATCAAGTAAAAAGTTTGCGGGATTACTTTTGAAATATCCGAAGAAATAGACGTTCCCGGCGTCATCATAACCAAGCCCGCGAACATAATCGTAAGAATTGCCTCCCAAACCAATTGCATGCTTCTTTCCATGATCCAAAGCTACAATAAGAGCGTCTTTGTTTCCTAAGTTAACAACCGTATCCTCACCGAAAACAAAAGTGCTCTGCGAGTAACCTCCAATAACTGCAACGTCAGGGTCTCCGCCCATAAATTTAATTACGGAACCGCTTTCGTCACCATCGGGACCACCTGCGGTAAAACCTCCTACATAATTACCGTCAGCATCAAATCCGAGAGCTAAAAGGTCTTTTCCGCCCGTAGAAATTAAAGTTGTGTCGGTGCCTACATAAAGAGTGTCCTGAAAATATCCCGTAACTCCAACTACTTTCATATCCACATTTTCCGCATAATCAATACCATAAGCACCGTCGTAACCGGGACCGTAAAAATTCCTTGCCCATACGTAGTTACCGTTTCCGTCTAATTTGGCAACAAACCCTTCGTATCCGTCCTCAAAATTTACGGATGTTGTTCCGAATTCGGCTGTGGTATCCGTATAGGAACCACATAGATAAATATTGCCAGAAGGATCTCCAACTACATCGTAGCCGGAAGTATAAGCAGGTCCTCCGCCTGTTGTTCCCCAAACATAACCGCCGTCGGGAGTTATTTCCATTACAAACGCATTTCTAGTACCAGCGTTAATAATTTCGTTTCCTTCATAAGTTAAAGTATCTACTTTGCCTGAACTGCCGAAATAACCTGCAACAACGATATTACCATTAGGTAATACGGTAATGCCTTGTCCTTTTGCTTGGGAATGAGGTGTATGTCCTGCTTTTACCCAAATGAAATTTCCCGTAGCACCGTCAATCTTTGCAATGAAAACATCCCAGTTGTAAGCGGATACAACGGAATCACTGCCAAAGTAAGCTGTTTTAAAGAAAGCACCGGTAACAAAAACATTTCCGTTGGTGTCAACAGCGACAGCATCACCTTCGTCTGCTGAAGAACCGCCTGCGGCTACCGCCCATTGAGCAACGCCGCCGGAATCGTATTTGGCAACGTAAATATCATAATTTCCGCTTACCGGGGAAAGAACAACGCCATTGCCAAAATCAACCGACGAACTTTTGAATTTACCGGTAACGTAAGTTTCACCGGAAGGCGTTGTAAAGGATTTGTAGCCGTACTCACTTGACGAGCCTCCTGCCGTTGAAACCCAGCTGACTTCCGGTTGTGCAAATAAAGCAA
>WFQV01000307.1 GCA_015486905.1 Melioribacteraceae bacterium
ATTATTACATTCCCGGTACTAATGACGACAAACGCCCGGTTAACAATTTTACGGTTACGCTTTCGCCCGGCAATAGAGTTTACCACGGGGATTCAAAGAACAACGGTTTTTATTTCTTCGACAGCTTAGCCGAAGGCACTTACACGGCAATAGTGAATGCGGAAGATTTTAGTCCCGATACTTTTCAGATAAATGTTGTAAACGGCAAAACGGTTTTCGACGACCGTTATTTAACGGCTGTCCCGAATTACAATCCGCCGCAAGTAGTTGGTTTTTTACCGGATACGAATTCGTTTGTTAGTCTGAAACCTAAAATTCAAATTGATTTTGACATTAGAATGAATAAGTCAAGTGTGCTGAGCGCTTTACGCGTTGACCCCCTATTTACCGGCACGCCGGTTTGGCAAAATAACGACAAGAGCCTGCTCCTTAATCCTTCGAATAATCTTAATGTCGGTACTACTTACACAATTAAAATTTTAGGCGATGCAGAAAGTTTCTACGGTGTAAAGATGGGAAAAGATTTTACCGCCCGCTTTACAACTCGCTCCAAGCTGGAACTTCTAAGTGTTTACCCTCCTAACGGCGCTCAGGATATCAGCCGGAAAGTAATGATTACGATAAGTTTCGATAGCCAAATAGATCCGAATTCTCTTACAAACAGAGTAAGATTTTTGGGACCCGACGGCAAGGATGTAAGCCTCTCTGTTGACCCCTCCGGTTACAAGGAAGGTAAAATTCTTTTCGAACCGTCTTCCTGGCTTACGCGAAGTACAAACTACCGGATTGTTTTGTCGAAAGGGATTAAAGATATCGAAGGATTAACGTTTCAACAGGACACTACGATTACATTTAGGACGGAAACTTCGAAGTATGTTTCGGGTAACATTATTGACCCGATGGAAACGAGCGGACAGTGGTGGGACCCGAATGCAAGTGGCTCCACAATTGGAACCGACCCGAACAAAACAACGTTCGGTATTTCAACGGTTAGAAAAGTTAACGGAAATTCTTCGGGGAAAATTACGTATTTATTCACAAGCGATGAAGGGGTATGTAGAGAATTCGATCCGGCCGTGCCTTCAATCGGTACCGGCTCTAACGGAAATTTCGGGATGTGGATTTACGGAGACTTAAGCGGCAACGTACTTGAGTATTGGTTCTACGATTCGCAAAGAAATAATCAAATAGTTCCCGTAGATACTTTGAATTGGAGCGGGTGGAAATTAAAAATGATTCCCTTTGGCGGTATCCCTATTTCGGGAGAAAAGTATTTTCACAGTGTTGTGATTAGAAAAATCAAAAGCGGTGAAAAATCAAGCGCCATTTATTTTGACGATATTCAAACCGGGATAGTAACCGGAGTTAGAAACTCCGTAGCAAATTTACCGCAAAAATTTCAATTGATGCAGAACTATCCGAATCCGTTTGGCGGAGGAGTTTCTTCCGAAAGCCCAAACACGACAATTCAATTTTCAATTCCCGAAAATTCGAGAGTAAAATTGGAAATATTTAATATCCTCGGTCAAAGGGTAAGGACTCTTATTTCGGGTAAGAATTTTAACAAAGGCATTTACTCGGTTACGTGGGATGGTAGAAATGGAAACGGATTGTACTGCCCCTCGGGTGTTTATTTTTACCGCGCTGTTTACGAAGGAGTAAAAGTAAGACATTCGGATGTAAAGAAGATGACCCTTATCCGATGAAGTGAGTTAACCCGTAAATAACAAGAATGGCGCTAATTAAAAGTATTGAGATAATAACGTAGCCCATTCTTGTGCCCTTGGGAGTTTTAAAGTAAGGAGTTTGTTCTGTGAACTCGGGTGTGTTCCCTATTACGGGTATTTCGGTTTGGGTCACCGACACATTACTATTTTGAGAATAAGTATTGTCGGTTTCTTCTACCGGTGTGATGCCCTGTACCGAAGGATTCGACATCAATTGATATGGGTAAGTATATTGTAAATAGCGGTCTCTAATATGTAATGCCTGTTCGTTCGGAGTCATTTTCTCATCTCCTTTCTCTTTGAAAGAGAAAAAACCGGCTTTTGACATATATTTTTCAAATAATTCTTTCATAAGCCCAAACAATTTAAATTATTTTTTGAAAAAGTCAAGGAAATATTCAAAAAAAGCAGCGTTTTTTTGGTACAAGTTTAAATTTGGTGGCACAAAAAATTAGCTTATCTTTCCCTCTTGAGCGGTTTGTTACTATTTTTTTCTTTTCTTATTTTTCCTAACCCAACCTTTCCCTCCCTTTCCGACCTGCCTGCCCCTTCTATCGGGAGGCATGAGGGAGGGCTGATTCTTAGTATGTTTTGAGAATGTTGCCTCCCAGAATGCGGGGGCGGCTCCTACCGTAAACTAACGGTAGGGATCCCGCCTTTGGCGGGACGAGTTGTCCCTACAGAATATTTGATTTTTTCAGGGTTGTCCTAAATGCACTATTCAGTATTGCAAGCAATCTACGCTACAAAATCCAGCCTGTCGCGCCGTAGTCTCCCGCAAATGCGAGATAGCGCAGACGAAGTCGGACCATCCAACCATCCAACTATCCACCCATCCAATCAATCCTGTTTATTCGGCAGATTGCCACATCTCTTAACTACTCACAATAACGGAATTTGGCTTTTTGACATCCCCGTTTACGATTACGAGTACTTCTTAGTTCTCAAAATTTTTTTGCTCAAATAGTCGTAAAGAGCGCCTTCTTTTAAGCCTTGTAATGAGACAACCATTTTTTTAATTTTCAACAAATCAAAAATTTCAGTTAGAATTTTTACTCCTGCGGGGATAATATCCGCACGCTCTTCGTCCAACATTTTGATTTTTATTCTTTCTTCCGGAGTTGATTTGGAAAAAATTAACGAGGCAATTTCTTTTAACTCCGCAGTGGAAAATTCAAACCCGGAAATATTCTCAAATTTTTTAAGTTTAATTCCTTTATTTGCGGCTATCATTAAACCGAGAGAGACAACGGTACCACCCGAACCAAAGCATTGTTCGA
>WFQV01000308.1 GCA_015486905.1 Melioribacteraceae bacterium
AACGGCGGGTAACCGTTAAATTTTCTCAAGTTTAATTCCCTCTCGTAGAATCCTTGATAGTCGTGGATTAAAACCTTTTGAAGCACAAAATGTTTGTGGTTCTTAGTTTGGATTACCACCTCGCCTTTGGTTTTACTTCTGCCGGAGCGCCCTGCAACTTGAGTAAGAAGTTGAAATGTCCTTTCGTCCGCTCTGAAATCCGGCAGCCAAAGGGTTGTTTCGGCAGAGATTACACCAACAAGAGTAACATTTGAAAAGTCCAAACCCTTGCTTACCATTTGCGTACCGACAAGTACGTCAATCTCGCCTTTCCCGAATTTGTTTAAAATATTTCCGAGCTTCCCTTTTTTGTTGATTGTGTCGGAATCCACACGCGCTATTCGAATATCAGGGAAGTGGTAAAGTAGTTCGTCCTCCACCCTTTCGGTTCCGGTGCCGAAAAATTTAAGATTGGTCGAACCACAATGAGGACAGACTTTAGGAACATCTTTTACGGCACCGCAATAATGGCAGCGGATTGTGTTGGATTTCAAATGGTAAACCATCGGTACGGAACACTTGTCACACATTATTATTTCACCGCAATCCTCACAGTAAATCTGGGTTGCAAAGCCTCGGCGGTTCTGCAAAATGATTACCCCTTCTTTTCTCTCTAACCTTTCTTTTATTTTGAAAAGAAGCTCATGTGAAAAAACGTTCTCCATCTTCTTTTTCTTCGCTTCGATAATCACGTTGACCAATTTAATTTCGGGCAGCACCGCATTGTCAACCCGTTCGGTCAATTTAAGAAGTTCGTATTTTCCGATTGATGCGTTGTACATACTCTCGATGGAAGGAGTTGCCGAGCCTAATAAAATCGGGCATGCACTGAGCTTTGCCTTTATTGTTGCCGCATCGCGAGCGTTGTATTTTGGAGCAAGGTCAAATTGTTTGTAGCTCGAATCGTGTTCCTCATCAACTACAATCAGCCCTAAATTTTTCAAGGGTGCGAACAAAGCCGAGCGGGGACCGATTACTATTTTGTACTTCCCCTTCATTATTCCTCGCCAGGCATCGTACCTCTCACCGTAAGAAATTTTACTGTGAACCACTGCCACTTGCGGGCCGAAGATATTAAAAAATCGGGAGGTTATTTGCGGCGTGAGTGAAATTTCCGGCACAAGAATCAATGCGCTTTTCCCCTTCTCCAATGCTTTCTTTGTCAGTTCAATGTAAACTTGAGTTTTACCGCTACCCGTTACCCCGTGCAATAAAAACACTTTGAAATTTGAATTTTCAACCTCTGCCGAAACCCTTTCCACAACTTCTTTCTGTTCATCGGTTATTTGAATTTCTTTCTGCACCTCGGTGTAAGTTTCTTTGTAAACTCTGTCAACTTCCTTTTCAAAAATTTTAATTAACCTTCTTTTTTCTGCGAGTGCTTTAACCGACGAATGGGAAGCTCCGGTCTTACGAAGTAATTCTGCCAAAGGAATTTCTCCTTTGGTTTTAAATAGTTCCAAAAGTACTGCAATTTGTTTGGGCGAGCGCCTCTCAAGTTCCGGTAGTAACGGGTAAATTTCTTCAGGACTTAAAACCAACTTAACAAATAAAATTTTTTTTGCTCTTACCTTTGCCTCTTGAATTTGACTGACAATCGTAACAGCGTTTAACTTTTCCAAGCTCTGCAACAAGTGGTAAATGCTTTTCTTTTTTACCTCCTTCTGCAGCTGCGGAATGGTAATAAAATCTTTCCGTGAAAGAACACTTAAAAGTTTTTGTTTTATCGTTCCTTTTTTGCTCTCTTTCTCAAGTAATTCCTGACAAATTACACGATTGGGGTAAATTATTTTTTTTGATTCAACTTCAAGACCGTAAGGAACGGAATTTTTAAGTGCTTCCCCCAAAGAGCTTAAATAGTATTCCGCAATCCATTCGTAGAATTTCAAATCCGTTTCGTTGAATACCGGTACGGCGTCGAGGACGTCTTGGACGGCTTTTATTTTCGCTTTCGTCCCGGCTGTTTCCGAAAGGCCTATCACAAAGCCCGTCAACGTCCTTTTACCGAACGGAACAATTACACGAACGCCCACTTTCACACTGTTGCTAAACTCTTCGGGAATCGAGTAGGTAAAGGCGGTTTTAAAAGGCATCGGGAAAACTACTTGCGCGTACATTTGCAATGCCTAAACAACTGCACTTTCAAGAAGCGTGATTATCTTTTCGGTTGCGTCCAGTTCGGCTTTTATTCCAAAGGGTAAGACAAACTTGTTCGTAATGTGCCCGAAGGAAGTACCGTAAACAATCGGGATACCGAGTTTGAATAATCTGTCGTAAATCACTTCGGTTAAAGTCAATGAATTTTCAAATTCGGGTTTGTCCTTTTTGACTTCGCAATCCCAAAATTTACCAAGTGCAATGCCGGCGGCATTTTCGAACTTACCCGCTTCAATCATTTGAGTGAGCATTCTGTCAATT
>WFQV01000309.1 GCA_015486905.1 Melioribacteraceae bacterium
TTAAATCAGAGGCGGGATTACCAACATTTGTTTTAAGTCCGAAACAGTGGATTGAAAAAACTAATGCAATTGGAATAACATCGAAATCCGGAAGATATGGAGGGACTTATGCTCACAGAGATATTGCTTTTGAATTTGGAGCAGCAATAAGCTCTACTTTCAAATTATACTTAATTAAAGAGTATCAGAGATTTAAGGCGATAGAAAGTAATCAATATAATCTTGAATGGGATGTAAAACGAATTTTAAGTAAAGTAAATTACCATCTTCATACAGACGCTGTTAAAAACTACATTTTACCAAAAAAGAATTACACAAAAAATACGGAATGGTTAAGCTATGCAGAATAAGCAGATTTATTAAATGTTGCTCTTTTTAAATGTACAGCAAAAGATTGGAGAGAAGCAAATCCTGAACTTGCAAAAAAAGGAATGAATATTAGGGATATTGCAAGTATAAATGAACTTGCTATTCCCTCAAATATCGAAAGTATGAATGCCGAAATGATACGAAAAGGAATTGCTAAAAATGAAAGATTTAAACAGTTGAATGAGGTTGCTGAATATCAATTGAATGTTCTAAATAAAAAAGATAGCTTAAAAGCATTGAAAAAGTTAAGTGATGAAATTTACTTTGAAAAGAATGATGATTAAAAAGTACAAAAGCCATACGTAATGCGGGCAAAGTCCTAAATTTGTAATGATTATGAATAAAATAAAAATAGTGCAAATATGAACGAAAATGCAATAAATCCCGCACTACGCATAGCCGCACACGTTCCACCAAATTCCGCCAAAGCGGAACTTTGTTTCTCCATGCCTTGCGGGACTCCAGAACCAAAGTAAATGTGTTTGAACGGCGCAAAGAGTTGATAAACCTCAGCGCACTTGGCGGCAATCCTTTGCGGTCTTTGCGTGGTACAATAAAAGTTTTCACAGATTATCCCTTCCCCTGCAACCTGCAGGATTGGGAACCATTCCGCTCTACAAATCTTAACAAATTCATTCGTGCATTCGTGGCTTTTACGAAAGCTGGTAATTTACGACCTAAGACTTACAACTTGTCACATTCATTATTACTTTTTCTTCCGTGAAAATCCCATTGCAATCTGTGTTATCCGTGTTATATTGTACAATCCGGGTTGCCGTCAGCATTGTATTTCTAATCTTTAAACTTTCCAAACAGTATTTCTCCGTCTAATTAAATTCAAAGTCACTTTACCAAAACCATCTTTTTAGTTGCAGCGAAATTTCCGGCTTTAAGTCGGTAGAAATAAATTCCGCTCGGCAGATTTGACGCATTAAATCTCACTACGTAGCTCCCCGGTCCTTGGCGATTATTTACCAATGTTTTAATCTTTCGTCCCAAGATGTCATAAATTATTAATTCAACTTTCACACCATTCCCGAAGGTATTGTATCCAAAGCTGACGGGGATTGTGTATTTTATTTTAGTTGTAAAATTTCCGGATTGAGTTGCATCCCCGAATGGGTTAGGATAATTCTGGGAGAGCTCGAATTTTGCCGGGAGTAATCTGTTCCCTTCAACTTCCGTTAAATGTTTCTGAATTTCAAGATTATCGATTACCCAGCCCCAGCCGTTTTGGAGGTCGTCGGCAAACAAGCGGAAGCGGATTAGAATATTGTCTCCGGCGTTAAATGTATTCAATAAATTTAATGAATGCTTTCTGTAGAGTGCGGAAGACTGTCCGCCGTTTTTGTAAGCGTTAAGCCAAGTTGAGTCGTACCTTGCGTCGTAGCCGGGAGCCAGCGGTACCCAGTTAACGCCATCTTTACTGCCTTCAACCACAACGTAATCATAGAAGTCAGGATTGGGAAATTTGGAACCTTTCTCACCGGGTTCAACGAGAGCAACATCGTCGTAATTTAAGAAAGCATTGCTGCTATTTACTGTAATCGGTACCGTAAGAGTGTAAGTAATTTCTTTTTTATTTTCGTAAGGGTGAGGTGAATGAACAGCGGGATTGGTAAACCCCATATCCTTTTTAACGGTAAAGTATTTACCGACGAACGCACTGTCGTTTGCTGAAAAGTCGTTTACGTAATAAGGTTGCGGGTTGGATATTACGAAAATATCTTTTTTGACGATTTCCGTTTGTATTCTTCTCTCGCCGTCAAAGGAGACAGCAGAAAATGTGTAAGCACCGCTTTTTTGAGGGGTAAAAGGAATTGTTAATACGGTGTCTTTCGCAACGGAGCAAAATATTGTTTTAACCCGTTCACTGTCGATAAATAATTGTGTGGAATCATAAACATCGTTTAATTGAAGATCATAAGTAACACTGGCAAGGGAATAATCTACGTTTTTGAGTACCGGTGCAGGTTTAACTGCAGGTGGTTCGTAACCGTTTAATTGCGGCATTGTTAAAGTCCAAACGCCCCTTCCGTGCGTTGCAACCACAACTTGGTCATTAACTATTTCCATATCGTAAATAGCCGTTGCGGGCAAATTGCTTTCAAGGAAGTGCCAACTTTTGGCATTGTCCGTTGTTTCGAATATTCCTATTTCCGTGCCTGCCCAAATAATATTAGTGTTAAAAGGCATTACGAGTGCGCTATAGACAGCCACATCGGGGAAGCCTGTTGTGCTCTCCTCACCGGTGCCAAAGCCGGAAATGTCTTTCCACGTTTTGCCCAGGTCGGTTGTTTTCAAAATTTTCGGCGCGTCGGCAAAGGAAAAAGTTGCGTACGCAGTTTTAGGGTCGATGGGGTCGGTTGCCAAGCCCGTTATTCTTCCCATTGTAATTTCAGTATAGCCGTTAGTTTCGGAAAAATTAAAACCGCCGTTAGTAGAAACGAAAAGTCCGTTATCCGGTTTTAAGTAACTTCCTACCCAAACGACTTGCGGGTCGGCTAAAGAAATTTTAATTTGTGAAAAAGAACTGTTGCCTTTGAAAACACCTTTTTTGAGCTTAATTAATCTCCAATTATTACAGAAATTCGACGAACGCCAAACACCCGAAACTCCCAAAAGAAATACCAGGTCGGCATCTTGTTTTGATTTCGCAATTTTAGTAAAAAAAGGTGCTTTGCCGCTTCCCACATCATCGACGGTACCGACGACATAATGGTAATTCTTACCGCCGTCGAGCGACCTGCCCACGTGGTTGTATTGTGAAGATACAAGTATTTTGTTCGGATCTGCGTAGTTCCAGTCGGTTTCAAAACCATCTCCTCCCCACTGTCTAATCCACACGGAGGCTGCGTTCGCCGAAACATTAAAGGGAGAACGGTAAGTGTCGTTGTCCTGCATTCCTCCTACGTATTCATCCGCCCCGTTCTTTTTGTCAATTCCGTAAAACTGCGTGGTATTGTAGCCGTTCCTCGGTTGTGTGAATGTTCTGCCGTCGTCATCCGAATATGACACACCTCCGTCGTTGGCGTCAACAAGCCGCATACTGTTATTTGCTGTGTCCGTTTTAACCAATACGATGTTGTGGTGGTCAACGTGTACGCCCTTGCTTCTACCGCCGTATTGACCGTAGCCATCAGTGATATTTGTTATGTGAATCGAGTCGTCGCTAACCAGCTCTATTTGCCAGAGATTAATTCCGCCAACGAAGCAAGAGTTCAAGTCGTACGGATGTGCGGCGATGGTGTTGTCGTACCACCCTTGACCGCCAAGCCAACTGATAGCCGGTTCGATGCTTTTCCAATGTTCCCCGCCGTCTTTCGAAAAATAAAACATCGAACCCTTTTTACCTGCTTCGGCAGAGACGTAAAGCCGGTTATGGTCAATGGGGGAAACGGCTAATTCGAGTCTTTTAACTTTTCCTATTCCTTCGGAA
>WFQV01000310.1 GCA_015486905.1 Melioribacteraceae bacterium
CGATTTTGCTTGTCTTCAGCGTTCAAATGGTTGAGTTCGAATCGTTTAAAATTCCGATTGTTATTATGACCATTGCCTTGCTTTCGCTTGCCGGAGTTTTCTTTCTGCTCTGGCTTACAAATGTTGCTCTGAATATTTCTTCGATGATGGGCATGATTATGATAATAGGCATTGTGGGAGAAAACGCGATATTTTTAATTCATTACATTCAGCTTTTCCGTAAGGAAGGAATGGGCTTAAAAGATGCTTTGAGCGAAGCGGGCAAAGTAAGACTCCGCCCTATTTTTATGACGACATTTGCAGCGGTCTTGGCGTTAATGCCGTTGGCGTTGGGAATAGGCGCAGGTGCTCAAATGCAGCAGCCGCTTGCTATTGCGGTAATCGGCGGATTTTCATTATCAGCGTTTTTGCTCTTGTTTCTTTTGCCCGTGTTTTATTTTACTTTACATCGTAAATAGTGGTACGTTAAAAAAACGGCTGATTTGTTGTTTACACTTAACACAATTTGGTTTTCGGATTCCGAAGTTTGTCATCTCGAACACGTCTTTTGCGGAAAGATCTCCAGCTCCATTATAATAGGAGATTTCTCAATCACAAAAAACGTTCATTTCGAAATGACAATTTCTAAAGTCCGAAAACCAAATCATTGATAGAAACATTTGCAGAACAATTAATATGTCATCCCAACGAAAAGCAGTAGGGGTAAGTTCTGAGTGCCGCCCTGGTGGGAGAAGAATCTCTTATTTATAATTTACACAATTCTTATTTTTTCTTTCTCTCATGAAAACGCAAGACGTAAAAGCAATCCTAATGTTGTATTATTCCCGTCGGCTTCAGCCGACGGATTAAACTTTACACAAATCTTCGGGCTTTAGCCCCATTGAGCAATTTCGTGCGTAAGAAAATGCGGCTAAAGCCGGTAACCATTTTTATCTTCCATCCATCCCGTTGACTAAAGTCAACGGCAATGTTGAGTATCATAATCTCAACAGATAATACGTATATGCTGAATATTCAATAACGTTTTACAAGTGTGGAGGAAAACTAATCTTGTCGCATCTTGTTTATTTGTCAAACATAACCCTACCCCGTCAATCTCGTTCCTCGATTGCCACCCCTTCCGCCGGAAGGGGAATTCTCGCATTTTGCCAAGTTGAACGGCTTATTTTTTTCTTTGTTATTCACGCATGGTCGTTCTTCTCCCGCCAGGGCATAATTAGAATGACATATTTCTATATTAAACAATACCTTCTGATAATATATATCCAAATTAGCCGTAACGGATTATCGAATAGAATTACCTAACTCCGAAAACCTTGAGATAAATATTCTGGTAATTTTCCTGATCCGGGTCCATATCCCCGCCACAGATAACAAACTCCGAATGATTAAATTTAGGCGAAGGATTAATTGTCAGATTTTTTATTTCTTCCAAATTACGTTTGTACGAATCAAAACTATTCCGATTATCTCCTATATAAGCAAAGTTCCAAGAAGGAATTGTATCGGAAGGATTAGTAACAAACGACCATTGATCTATTACCTTAAACGGAGTTGAGGAGTCTTTGGCTTGCACTGTTCTAAAATATAAATTTTTCCCTTTCACATTTACCTCAACTATTGTATTCGGAAGTCCTTCTTTCCCTGTAGTACCGGCATCAATTTGATAAATTCCGCCAGGCTCATCAGGGTAATTCGTATCCGTTACGCTTGAAGGGTCTTTAACCCTAAGACGTGAATAGTTATGAGTGTGGGCAACTAACACTGCTCTAACTTTATTATTGTGTCGCACAAGCATTTCCCAGAAAGCATTTCTATTAGCAGGAAAAGCATCAAATGAACTGTTAATATGTCTATGACGAGGAAAAGCCGGTTCGTGAAATGCTACAAAAATATGGTCAATTCCGGGACCGGCTGAATCAATAATACTTTCTACCCACTTTAATCCTAATTTATTAATATTTCCTCCGGTAGATCTCAGCCAAGAAAAAATATCGGTATCCGTTTCGTGTGAAAACTCCGAGAACTGATCAACGACTATAACGCGGATGTTTTTCCAATCAAAATAGTAATTAACCGATTTATTATCTAAACGATGTATTTCCGTTCCATAGGCAGGGAGCAGTGAATTAACCAGGAAGTTAACATCGTCCGGACCTTCGTGATTTCCTCTTACCGGGAAAAACGGGACAGTGGCAACATTTTGAACTTCAGGTAAGGGCTTTTGATTAGGAGAAAAAGGGGATAGAATTAAATCCGTACAGCCGATTAAAAGAACTAAAATTAAGGAAATGAATATATATTTTTTATTTCTCATCTTTTTTTCCTAAACATTTTTTAAAATGAAACTCCGAATCCTATTCCCCCCCAAGGTGTAAATATAAAACCGTTATCGTAAACCAAAGGTGTGAAAACTACATTAGCAAAATAATTTTTACTGATTTGATACTGGTAACCGATTACGGGTAAAATACTTTCGTGGAATTTTGATTTGTATTCGGGTTTGCTGACCAGAGCGCCGTTACGGTATTCATTCTGTTTCGGATTGACGTAAACATAACCCGAATAGAGCGTGTTTTGAATTCCAAATTTTAATCTGTGATGCCCGCTGCCAAATAATACGCTCACTCCGAAAGGAATAGTAGGATAAAACTTGTAAGTATCGTATAATAAAACCGGCATTACAGAAAAACCAATATTGGCTTCCATTTGCCAATTATTGTTTTTAAATAAAATTCTACCATAATTAAAGGAATACGCTCCGCCGCTTCCCCCTACTTCAAACGAAGCATAGTTTCTTAAAATATTAGAAGAATCGGATTCTTGTGCGGGTGTAATCAATTGGTTTGAAAAAAATAAAACGGTAAACAAAAAAAATTTTGAAAAAGATTTCATCGATTAGCCCATGTTAATAT
>WFQV01000311.1 GCA_015486905.1 Melioribacteraceae bacterium
AAATTCATTAAAAAATTAAAACTTTAAAGGGATTTACTCTATCTGAACTTGCAGTTTTTGGTATTTTCGGTGGTGCTTTAAGTACAAGTGAAAACGGCTAAGAAAATATTTGATGAAAAAGTTTTACCCAAAATTGCTGAAAGGTTTAACCTTAATTTAGAAACTCTTAGAAACGAATTTATAAATACGGATAACAAATTAATTTATAAGTAAAATAGACAATGCTTACAAAAGAATACGTTTCGAAAATAAAAGCAAATGGGAATGGAGATTTAAAAAAACTCATTGAAATGAGAAATGATGATAAAAGCATTGTTTTCATATTGGAAAACATAGGTTATTTACCAGATGATTTTGATGATAGTTGGGTGATAAAACTTCTAAATAGTAAAAACAAAAAAATTAGGCTAAACGCAGTTAAAACACTTGGTAAGGTAAAAAATGAAAATAACATACCTATCTTATTACATATTGCAAAAACAGATAACTCAACTGATGTTCGTAGAGAAGCTGTGTCATCCATCGGAAGGATGAGAAGCAAAAAAGCTATCCCTTCATTAATAGAAATGCTTAGTGATGACGATCCTAAAATAATAAGTCAAGCAATAAGGGGATTACTTGTTTTTAAGGGTGATAAAAAAATTGACGAGAAACTGAAATACTTGATTAATCATGAAAATGAAACGATCCAAGCCGTAATAAGAAAAGAGTATTTTAATAATAATAGAATATTAAAAGATAAGTTAAAACATTCGGAATCATATGATTACCTTAAAAATAAAATAGTCCTTGGTGACGTTAGAGATATTCTAAAGTTAATTCCTGACGAAAGTTTTCACCTAACTTTCACTTCTCCACCTTATTATAATGCACGTGATTATTCAATTTATCCCAGTTATAAAGCTTACCTGAAGTTTTTAACAGAAGTTTTTAAATTAACATACGATAAAACAAAAGAAGGACGATTTTTAATTGTCAATACTTCCCCTGTGATTGTTCCAAGAATTAGCCGACAACATTCTTCTAAACGATATCCGATACCTTTTGATATTCATTACTTCTTAGTAAAAATTGGTTGGGAATTTATAGATGATATAATTTGGGTTAAACCTGAAGCAAGCGTCAAAAACAGAAATGCCGGATTTTTACAACATAGAAAACCCCTTGCTTACAAACCTAATGCAAGAACAGAATATTTGATGGTTTACAGAAAGCAAACCGATAAACTTATAGATTGGAATATTCGACAATATGATTGGGAAACCGTAAAGGAAAGCAAAGTAAAAGATGGTTACGAAACATCAAATGTTTGGGAGATTGATCCAAGGTTTGATAAAGTACATTCGGCAGTGTTTCCGGTTGAATTATGCAAACGAGTTATTGAGTATTATTCTTTTAAGGGTGATTTGGTCTTTGACCCGTTTGCCGGCAGCGGGACACTAGGAAGAACGGCAAAATATCTAAACCGATTTTTCTTTTTAATAGAAAAAGAGCCTAAATACTTTGAATATATGAAATCATTCTTTAAAAAAAATGACTCGACTTTATTTAATGAAAAAGAAAGCGAGTTTTTAACGATTGATGAATTTAAAGTGATAATAAAATGACCCTAACTGATCAAGTAACGAGAAACATTGTAAGAAAACTTATAAATGGCAATGATTATAGAGTTGAGATTATAACTTTAATAAATGCAGAATTTCTTCAGTTTGCAATTAATTTCTTTAAACAAATAGCTGAGGCTAAATTAAACAATCAGAACATTGATATAGATTGGTATAAAAAGGAAATGTTGAGCCTTTCCCTTCCAACCGAAGAAATTGCAATAAATTCCGGTCTGAACAAAAAGACCATCACAAATATGTATAATTCCGGAACAAGAGAGGTTGTAATTGAAGCCTCTTATGAACATTATGATACGCTTTACAAGGCAATTGACGAATTGACCAAAATAGAAGATCTCAATCTTTCTCTTAAAATCAAATTTAACAAAGTCAGTGTTGAACTTGACATAAATGAAAGTTTAATTGTGATTAATGCATTAGCTGTAAAACGCTCTGCCTTGCGTGGTGGACTGTGGAGTACTGCCGGGAAGCAAACGGAAGAACCTTTAATGATTACACTGTGCAAACTATACAATGTTCCACCGGAAAATTATTCTATAAAGCCAAAAGCTAAAAGAATTAAAAAAGGAGAAGTTAATAGAGAAATTGATTTCTTCCTTCTTGGTAAGGATAAAGAATATAAATGTGAAGTTAAATTAATGGGCAAAGAAAACCCCGAAAGCGCCGATGTTGTTATTGCCAGAGATACCGCCGTATTTGTTGCGGATAAACTTTCAGACCAGAAAAAGGCCCAATTGGAACAGTTAAATATAGAATGGGTTGAACTAAGAAGCGATGAAGGATTTAGACGATTTAAAATTGTTTTGGAAAACCTTGGAATACCTTTTACTGAATTAGGAGATATAAATATCGATGAAAAATTAAACGAGATATTTAATGAAATATTTTTGTGAAAAATAAAATTTGTTGTGAATGGAAATATCATCGTTTAAAGTTTTTTTTAATCATTTTAGGCGGGGCTGTTGCTTTTAATCCTTGTTTTACTTTTGCCTGCTGAATCAAAAGCCTTAAATGCTAATGTTCTAACTGGGTGTGAACAATGAAGAATTCTTTTGCTTTTTTACCCAATCGAGTAGCTTCGTTAAAGGTCATGTGCATCTCGGAATTTTCATTTTTGCCTGCCGCCGCTTCTAAAATTGCCAAGTCGCTTCCTTCAACCAATGGTTCGAACTTCTCAATGTAAGCCGTGTCCCCGCTGTAAAAGATTGAAACATCGCCGCAGAAAAATTTAAAACCAAGCGAAGGCACTTCGGAAATAAGGCCGTTAATTTTTTCTTTGTGCTTCATTTTGAAAGGTAAAATTTCAATTTCGGAAGCATTAATTTTGGTTTCGTTTTTTATTTCGACCAGCTTTATTTCGTAGCTTAGCTCGTTGGAATAAACCTCAAAAAATGCTTTGTAAATGCTGTGAATTTCAACGCAGCCTTTTGGGAAGTAAATTGAAACCGTACCTTTCTTACGCATTACATTCAAGTAAGTTAAAAGCGCCCAGAGTCCACCGATGTGGTCGTGATGCCCGTGAGTTACAAAGATGTGTTCAATCTTTAGGATTCCGTTCTGTCCTATTTCACTACTTAAGTCTCGGAGGATGCCGTCTCCCGGGTCAATAACAAAAGGGGTTTCTTTAACTTTAAGAAGTATGCCGGTAGCAAGCTGAGGAATGGAGCAGAAAATTTTTAAATAAACATCCCCCTTGTGCCAAAGGAGCGGATATTTAGGATTGAACTCAGCCATTCCGTTTCCTTTTTTTTATTTCGCAGGATTCTTCGTCTTTGCAAATCCCAAAGATGTTAAATGAATAACCGGAAGGAATAAAGCCCAATTCGTCGCAGACGCGTTTAACAATCTCTTCGATTTCCGGCGCAGAAAATTCGATTATCTCACCGCAGTTTGTGCAAATCAAATGGTCGTGAGCTTTCCTCTTGAAATTGGATTCGTATGTCGTTTTGCCGTCACCGAAATTTCTTTGGACAAGCAGTTGGCAATCGACTAATAATTCCAACGTATTGTAAACGGTCGCGCGTGAAATATTGGATTTGTTCTTTTTCATATCGGCGTAAAGTTCATCGGCGGCGAAATGACCTTTCTTATTTAATGCAAAGTTAAGAACCTCAAATCTCTCGGGTGTGATTCTGTGATTGCCTGACTTTAAATATTCCGTAAAAATATCTTTCGGTTCTTTACCGGAATTCAAAGTTCTATTTTGAAAATGTCTTAGCATTTGTTTTGGTAGAGTACTAAATTTAAAATTAAATTTATTTAAAGTAAGACAAAATAATCGATAATTCAAAATCTGTTTGTTTCTGAAGTGGGGAGTATTCTTTCCCTTAAAAAAATGTAAAAACAATTTAATCGGAGATTGGAAATGCTTGAAGCAGGTAAAAAGGCGCCGGCTTTTACTTTGCCGGATGCAAATAACAAGAAAGTTTCTTTAGAAAATTTTTTGGGTAAAAAAGTTGTGCTTTATTTTTATCCCAAGGATAACACCTCCGGCTGTACAAAAGAGGCGTGCGATTTCAGAGATGCGCTGCCCGATTTTTCAAAGATTGACGCTGTGATTTTGGGGGTCAGCCCCGATTCCCCCGAATCGCACCAAAAATTCATTGCTAAAAATAATCTTAACTTTACACTGCTTAGTGATGTTAATAAAAAAGTTCTTGAAAAATACGGAGTTTGGAAAGAGAAAAGTATGTACGGTCGCAAATATATGGGTGTGGTTAGAACTACTGTAATTATTGATGAAAAGGGACGTGTGGTTAAAATATTCCCGAAAGTAAAGGTCAAAGGGCACGTAGAAAAAGTTCTTGAAACGTTGAAAGGGAAAGGCCAATGATTTATGTAACACGTCGAGAAGTTTTTAGTGCCGCACACAGGCTTTACAATCCTTCCTTAAGCGAAGAAGAGAACGAAAAACTTTTCGGCAAGTGCGGCAGCCCCAATTGGCACGGGCACAATTACACCCTGGATGTAATTGTTAAAGGCGACATTGACCCTTTAACCGGTTACGTCATTGATTTGAAAGAGCTGAAAAATATTCTTAATGAAAACGTCATTAAAAAACTCGACCACAAAAATTTAAACGTTGACGTTGACTTCCTGAAGGGCAAAATTCCTTCGGGAGAAAATTTGGTTGTTGCTATTTGGAACGAGCTTGTAAACAAAATTTCCAAAGGCAAACTTTATTCGGTCAAACTTTTCGAAACCGAAAATAATTATTTTGAATATCGAGGAGAAGAAAATTGAACATAGAAAAAATATCCGGACTTGTAACTTCAATCCTTAACGAAATAGGTGAGGACGTTAACAGGCAAGGACTTATTCGCACACCTCTGCGAGTAGCAAAAGCCTACGAATTTCTAACTCAAGGCTACCATCAGGACATCGACGAAGTAATTAACGGTGCAATATTCGACGAAGACTACGACGAAATGGTAATAGTAAAGGACATCGATTTCTACAGCCTTTGCGAGCATCATATGATTCCTTTCTACGGTAAGGTACATGTTGCTTACATTCCCAAAGGCAGAGTTATTGGAATAAGTAAAATTCCGCGAATTGTTGACGTATTTGCAAGACGCCTGCAAATTCAAGAGCGGATGACAAAACAGATTGCCGACACTTTGGACGAGTACTTGCATCCCGAAGGTGTTGCCGTTGTTGCAGAAGGTTACCATATGTGCATGATGATGCGCGGTGTACAAAAACAAAATTCCATTACAACCACTTCCGCTGTGCACGGCGTATTCAAGAACGATGTTCGTACACGCAACGAATTTTTAAACTTAATCGGCAAGGGCAGAATTTAAAATGGAAAAACGAAATGCCGTTTGGATTACCGGCGCAAGCTCGGGCATTGGGAAAGCAATTGCAATGTTATTTGCCGACAAAGGAGAAAATGTAATTGTTTCCTCAAGGGACGGAAACGAATTAAAAAAATATCTCGCACCGAAGAGTAAAAATATTTTCGTCTTCCCATTGGATGTGAGCGACCCGGAACAAATCCGGGGAAAATATTCGGAGATAAAAGAATCGTTCTTTGTTAACGCTTTAATTAACAATGCGGGTGTTACTTCTTTCAAACCGGTTGTAGAATTAACCGACGATGAGGTGAAAAAAATTCTAACAACAAATTTAATTGGAGCTGTCAATCTTACCCGCGCGGTTTTACCGGAAATGATTAAAAGAAATCTGGGAACGATAATCAATATTCTTTCCGTTGCTGCCGATAATATTTTTAAAAATTCTTCCGTCTATTCCGCATCGAAATCGGGATTGAAAACCTTTACGAAAATTTTACGAGAGGAGGTACGTGAATATTCGATAAGGGTAATAAATGTTTACCCCGGTGCTACTCGGACGCCTATTTGGCCTTCCGAAGTTTTGGAAAAATTTGCCGATAAAATGATGTCGCCGGATGATGTGGCAAAAGTTGTTTTTAATGTCTTTCAAAACAAATCGAATTTGGTGGAAGAAGAAATTGTTCTGCGTCCCCTAACGGGAGATTTGAAATTGTAAACAAAATGTAATTTGTTTTGTAAAATTTTTGACAAATTTTTAAATAAACTTGTTTTATTTTTGAAGTTTATGAAAAAATATTTTAATAAAAAATTTATTATCAAAAGAGTTCTGCCTGTCCTGGGCGGAGCATTATTAGGCTATGCTTATTATTATTTCATTGGTTGTACCTCCGGCAAATGTGCAATCACAAGCAATCCTTACATCTCAACTGTTTACGGTTCTTTAATAGGAATTTTATTTGCACTGCCGAGTAAAAAAAAGGAGAAAAGAGATGAGTCAAGAAGCACCGATAAATAAAGAAATTGAAATCGAAGAATTGGTAGATTTACTCCCCGATGCGGTTACATATTTAATGGAAAAAGGTATTCGCTGTTTACGATGCGGAGAGCCTATCTGGGGAACGCTTGAGGATGCCGCTAAAGAGAAAGGATTTAACAACGATGACATTCAAGGCTTCGTCGATGATTTAAATAAACTTTACGCCGAAGGCTAAAATATAAAAGGAGTTCAAATGAGTGAAAAGAAAAATAAAGCAAAAAGGAAAGAAGAAGGGAAAGAAATAAAAAAAGGTCTGACCAAAAAACAAAGAAGCTGGCTTTACACCGGAATCTTTTTAGTGATTGTTTTAATACTTTTTATTGTAAATAATTCCGGGAACGAGCCAAAAGAAGGTCCTTTGCCTCCAAATTACACTACAACTACGGCTTACCCGCCGGCACCCGATTTCACACTCCCCTCGGTTAACGGCAAGAAAATTACGCTTTCCGATTACCGAGGTAAAGTTGTGATTATTGATTTTTGGGCTACTTGGTGTCCCCCGTGCAGAAGGGGTATCCCGTATTTAATTTCACTTAAATCTGAATACGGCAGCAAAGGGCTCGAAATAATTGGCATTTCGTTAGATGCCATTACACGCGGTACCCAAGCACAGGTTATTCCGTTTATTAAAAATTACGGAATTAATTACCCTATCGTTACCGGCAATATGGACATAGTTCAAAGATTCGGTGGCATACGTTCTATTCCCACAACTTTTATAGTCAGTAAGGACGGCAAGATACTCGCCCGTTACACAGGTTTAGCTCCGAAATCCACTATTGAGGCGGTAGTCAAAAAAGGACTTGGAATAAATTAATTCCCCTACCAATTATGAACGGTGCACTTAGTAACAGATACCAAGTGCACTGTTCTAAATCATTCTTTCCATTTATAAAATAAATTTTAACGAAAAGGATTAACTTTCGAAATTGAAT
>WFQV01000312.1 GCA_015486905.1 Melioribacteraceae bacterium
GGTAATCTTTCCCGAAATGCTTGAGGGATTTGGAGTTAAAGTAAAATTAATGTCCGAAACCGTCTCTCCTATTCCAAGAGTTAACTGGTAATTTTTATCTGTTGTGTAACCGTTCTCGGTAACCGAAATTGTGTAAGTACCGCTTTTCAAACTTAACGTGTAACTTCCGCTTGAATTTGTTTGTGCCGTAATTGCCGAACCCGCATCGGGTGTGGCGGTAACACTAACATTTTCAAAAGGTGTGGTGCCGGTTTCACCTATTACTTTGTAAACAAAGCCCGTAACTTGATTCGCACGCGGGATAAGCGTAAGATTTTGATTTTGAACATTGTCACCCGCTCCCAAGTTAACGAATACCGGGTCGGGACTTACAAATCCGGTTTTTGAACATTCGAGTTTCCACTCTCCCGAAGTCAAATCAAACGAATAGCTTCCCGATTCGTTCGTGACTGTTTGTTGAACATCCGTTCCCTTTGTAACAGTGACGGTAGCAAGGATAACCGGTTTACCTTCATCGTTGAATACTTTACCCGAAAGAGAAGCTTTGTCCAGCGTTAGTACAATAGGATTACTAACGGTAAATTGGTTGTCGTCAACCGTTAAAGTAATTTCCGCCGAAGAAATGTAACCCGGTTTTGTTGCCTTTAATACGTAAGTTCCTTTCGGCGCTACGATTGAAAAATTCCCATTAATATCTGTTGAGGAAGAATACTTTTTATCCGTAACAATATTTCTGATTTCAACATTAGCCGAAGAAAGTGCTGATTTGGATTGGTCAACAACTGTGCCCGAAATAATAGAAGGGTAGGGTCGTAAGTAGAGCTTTACTTGTGTGAGCTTGTCTTTCGTGATGTCGTAAGTAAAAGTAGAATCGAAGTACCCGTCCTTTTTGCCTATAAATTCGTACTTACCTACAACCAGGCTGTCCGTATAAGAGAGAGAATTTGTAACAATAAATGGATTCGCGGGTGAAACGCCGCCGCTTACTGCATTTGCTTCCACTTTAAATCCCATTAAGTTTTCTCCCGTCAAAGTGGAAATAGCCTGAACGCGGAATGCGCCCATTTCCACAATGTAATTAAACAGAAAGGTTTTACTCAAAGCACCGTTGCCTTCGGCGTCCGTTGCCATTACATTCCAAACGTAAGAGCCTCGGGTTAACGTGGAAAGGGCAGGAAAACTTACCGAAGTGTTTGTGGTGGAAGTGTTCCAAATAGGAATGTCTATTTGCTGGTCGTTGCCGGCAAAACTTTGAACGCGCTGGTAGAGATAAACGCTGTAACTGTTTGCGCCGGAAACGGGGTCCCAATTAAATGTAATATTTTCATCGCCGAAAATTGTTGTGCTGTCAACTGGTAAATTTAAATGCGGCGATTCGATTTTCTTCTTTGCCTGGTAAGTAAAGGAAAACGCACCACTGAAAACAGTGCTTGCAAACGAAATGTCCTTTTTATCGTAAAGGTTAAGAATGGTGTAATTGTACTCGTTGCCGCTTAGCAAGGGCGCCGCCTGCGTGTTGTAAGGAGAATCGGAATTAATATCGCCGTATTGCACTGTCGTTTCGGTAGTGATATAGTTCCAAACAATATTTGCACCTTGGACGCTAATTTCGCCGTTAGATAAAGTCACAACCGAGAATGGTGTGCTTGAAACAATCAGCCAATATGCAGGCACACCTGGAATGGCATCCCATTGAAAAGTAGGTGTTGCGTCGCTTATTTCTCCGCGCGGTGAAATTGGAACGGGAGCGTTCGGAGCTTCCACAATAAATTGAATTTCATTTGAAAACTCAATTGTGGAATCCGCAGCGTGGTCCGCCTCTATTCCGTCGAAAGTATTGTGCGTTGAATTTGTAATTAAAGCGTAGTATCTTCCCGTACCAAGATTAAGCGGAGCGTTGCCGGGGATAAATGCCGAGCGAATTCCTTGTACCTTAAGTTCGCCGACGCCGTAAGTTCCCGAGACATTCCCGATTTTCAATTTCATATTTGGATCGGTCAAATATTTTGACCACTTAATGATCACGCTGTCCGCCGGTGCGAAGAAAAGTTTCAACTTCAATTTCGACGGGCTACCAGAATAGCCCATTGGTGCTGAAAGAAGAATAGTTTGATTTTCCGACCGAAGCGTGATAGGATTCTTCGAATTACCAAGTACCGCCGCCTGAAACAGAACTAACAGCGCCCAAGTTAAAAATTTAATCTTTTTCATCTTAACCTGTTTGTTTTTTAAAAAAATTGCAATTGCTACCTTTTGAATCAAAATGTAAAGAGCAAAAAATATTTCCGCAGAGAGAGAAAAATTTATTATTGAAAATTAAAATACGAATTCACTTTTTGAATATAATAAATCCGTTCATTTGTTTTTTAAAAAATTAAAATTTCAGCGATGCGCCCAGCCAAGGCATTAAAGGATTTTCAGTGCCCTTCAACGTTCTGAACAGTCCCAAATCCACCCCCACTCTGTCTCCCGTGTAGCGGACTCCAAGAGAAATAATGCCGTCATCCGACAAAAGCCAGTCCTCCGTTATTATTGCAAATCGATGGCTAAGTTGAAATATTCCTCCGCCGTAAAAATGAATACTGTTAAATTCGTTGTCACTAACAGAGTAAAACCCCATTGTGCCAACGCTAATTGAAAGTTTTTCCAAATTTATTGTCCCTACTGCAAAAGGCAATAATATGGCTCCTCCGCTACCTGCCAATATTGTACTGCCCATAGCCGTGTGAAATTCGCCTAACGAGATGGGTCTTACTTTTGCGGTAAAATAAAAGGCTTTTATTCCGCCGTAAAAAAACAAAGGTATTCCAGCTCCAACAGTAAAGTAATCCGTAATGCCTGCAAAAAGTTCCGGGAAAAATATTTGCACATCGTTTAAGTAAAGCGTACCGGAGGTAATCATATTGGCCGTGGGTGCCAAGAAGAGTCTGTCGGATAGGAAGCCTCCGTTCCGGACGTTTAAAGAATAATGCTTAACGGAGCTGATGTTGGTAAGGGGGATTTGTGCTTCAATTCCGGTTAATGTGCGTATTTTAACTTTTGACGAATCTAATGAAATAATACGACAGATAAATTCCGAGCCTTCTCGAGTTTTAATCTCAAATGTCTGTCCGGCATTTTCCTCGGTGAAAGTTTTTAATTTTTTGTAAACGTTGGAACTATCCTGCGCACGTATAGAATTAAATAATAAAAACAAAGACAAAAATATTAGGTAAAATTTTTTCATTTTTTTCCCTTCACAAAATTGGATTCCCGACTTTCAATTTAACAAAAAATATTTAATGATGCTTAAATATTGTAATTCGAATTTCTGCGAATCTGCATGACATTTGTAGGAGTCGCAAAGTTTGCGACCCTACGCGTTAGTGTTGTACATAAAAAGCAAGATTCAAAACGTGTAGTTGCTGGCTCCTGCAGCCAAGAAATTCAGCACAAATGGTACAAGTTTAAATTTGGTGGCAATATTTTTCCCACTTAGAATGATATTGACACACGCATAATTGAACTGCTTTCGCAGTTCTTCTTTTAAGCGTTGTTCTTTCTGCGGGTTTCGCCCGCAGTTATTGAAATTGAAGCGCTTCGCGCTTCTTTGTACTAAATATCTATTTGAATAATTTCAAGAA
>WFQV01000313.1 GCA_015486905.1 Melioribacteraceae bacterium
ACTTGTAGCAAGCCCATTACCTTGAAGCCTGCAAAGTGCCAAATTTTTGTTAAACGTAAATCGAAGCGGTGAGAAAATGGCCAGCGTGCGGAATAAGGCTCTACAATCACTCCGCCCGGAATGGTAGGTGTGTAAGGCATTCCGCTTGAGCCGTAATAGAAAACCACAACGTTCAAGTTTTCAAAAGGATGTTTCCCAAAAATCTCAAAACCGCCGTTGCGTGGAATGTTGTATTGAAAGCTCCCGCGAATTACGTGCGTTTGATCCCAAGGAGCAGTTGTTTCCTGCTTTGGTAAGTCGCTTTGAGTATCACCGCTCCAGTAACCATCCCAAGAAGTAGGTAGAAGGACTTTGGCTTTGGAATAAGAATAATTCAATTCAAACGCATAATTGTGACTTAAATTTTTGCGAAGGTTAATCTCCAAACCTTTTGCCGAGCCGAAATTATTGTTGACAAAAACCGAATAGGTAAACGGATTATCCCGCCCCGGGTCCGAATAAGCAGGGACAACAACAGAACCTACTTGGTTGGTGGTCTCTTTCGTCCAAAGGTTTAACTTGATAGCAAAATCATCCGCAAATTGGTACTGTAAAGCAATCTCGTATTGCACGGATTTTTCCGGTTCCAAATTCGGGTTACCGATTATATTTCCCCGCATAATGCTGACCTCACGATTGCTTTCACTGGCACGGTACATATCACGATAGTTAGGATTTTGATAAAAATGCCCGAAGTTAAAGGAAAGAACGGATTTGTCCGTAAGGGGATAAGCTATTCCTATCCTTGGGCTTAAACTCATTTTAGGTTTAACTTTGTACAAAACATTGTAGCGAATCGAATCCGAGGAATTGTCCTGTGCAGCAAGAGGGTCAAAAGGGTTTGCCCAGAAAGTTCCGTCCGAGTTCAGGTAGTCGAAACGTGTTCCAATGTTAAAAATTAAATCTCCCATTTCGGCTTTTACTTGAACATACGCAGCACCTTCTAACGGCTTGTAATGGTAAATTGTCGGGAACGGGTCAACGGTAGAAATATTTTGGTAGGAGTAGTAATTGATATTCAGTTGATTTACTTGAAAACCGGTTTCGACCATATATTTTTTTGTAACCTGACTTGTAAAGTCAAATCGAAACTCGTAATTGTAACTATTTTCCCCCGAATACCAACGGTTGTCCGCACGTAAGTAAAAAGAATTTTCAAAAGGGTCGCGCACAGCGTTTGAGCTTGCGTAAGGTAAATATTCTTCGGGAGATTTCAAATTATCAGAAGGCGGACTAAAAATATTCCACCTGCTTGCAAACTTACGTGAGTAATCCTTAAGGATTCTCACTTTACGATTTTCGTTAAATCTTGATGCGCGAATGGTGTAGAAAGTGCTGGAGCTTAATGTGTGATTTATTGTCAGCGTTTGTTTGTTGCTTCCTATTATTTGAAGATTTTGCCCCGCCATATTGTAATCGTACCAAGCGTTAAAATCGTTAATTTGTCTGTAGCGTTTGTCGAACAAAGCCGAAAAACGAACTCTTATATTTTTAGTTACCGGAAAAGATAGTTTTGTGAAAATGTTGTAATAATTGTTCCAGCCGAGCCCTACCCAACCGGAATAGCGGTCGAGGGGATTAATTTTCCGCCCGTCGGGACCTATTACTTTCTTCCAATTTTTTGAAAGCCCGGCTTGAACGGAATCGAGACTGCCGTATTTTAAATAGCCATTAATTATTTGTTCCGAGGTAGGGAGTGTAAATGGTGTTTCCGCAATGCCGTCCCCGTCGTTATCGACCATTATAGTGCGGTATTTATCCCAAGTGATATTGTCGAAAAGAAGAGTTGTCCCTCCGGAGGAATTAGCTTCCGAAGAGAGAAAAAAGGTGACCTTTCGTAAAAGGGGGACATGTCCACTAAGTGAAAACTGTCCGTCTTGATTTTGCAAAGCCCTGCCCCTTCCGTTTGAAAGGAAATCCAGACCGAACGGGTGAGAAGAATAGTAACGGAAAGAGCCTGCGTAATGTTCCCCTCCTTCTTTTGTTGTAAGATTAATTACACCGGAAAGTGCGTTCCCGTATTTTGCACTGTAGCCACCGGATTCAATCGAAAGCTGTTTGATTGCCGATTTGCTTATCTGCGTTCCGAACCCACCGAAAATAGGATTGGAAACTTTTACGCCGTCAATCATTAATGCCACTTCGCCGGTACGCCCGCCGCGTAAGCGGATATCATCAATTCCACGAATATTATAACCTGCCTTTGCATGCGGAGTATTCGTCAAAACGGAAATATTCGATTGAGTTGAAAGAATTTCCTGGAGATTTTCCGTTGGCATTGTTTCCAATTGACTGGCGGTAATTGTTGTTACTTTTGTTGTTGCATCAATTTGAATTAATGGCTCTTCCGGTGTAACCACAACAGTCCCTTGCAGTTTTACACTTTGTTCCGGTAATTTAAAATCCACGTGAGTTGTTAATCCGGGCTTTACCAAAATATTTCTCTGCTCTACGGAGCGATATCCGATAAACGAAGCTTTAATGGAATACGTACCAGGCGAAATGTTAAGGATAATAAAATTGCCGTCCATATCCGTGCTTGCACCAATTGATTCGCCAACCACAACTACGTTTGCCGAAGGTAAGGGATTACCATCAGAGTCAGTAACAGTACCGGTGATTTTGCCTGGGACTTGAGCAAAAATGAGGTTCGAAAGGAATAAAATAAAAAATGCTGAAATAAATATTCGTTTTAACACTTCTACTTTTCCTAA
>WFQV01000314.1 GCA_015486905.1 Melioribacteraceae bacterium
AACCTTGATTTGTCGGGTGAACACCGTCAACGCCAAATATCCCACCTTCGATATACTTAGTGGAAAATTTCAAGCCATTCGTTTGATAGCCGTTTACCGCAACATTATTAAAAAACGAGTAAATATCAACCAAAGCAAAATTATCGTGTGCAGCTACAAGATTTGCAATTGTTGTATTGTAACTTTGAATGGTATTAGCAATTGTTGTTAATTCATCCGGGTCAAGTGTAAAAGCATCGGGATAAGGATTCTTGGGTGATAATCCGAAAGCTTGAGTAGTATCAACGCCAACAAGTTTCGGGTCAATGCCATAATCCCTGTAAAATTTACCCGTAGGTTTTCCAATTAACGCTGCGTAAGAAGCACCCGCTAAAGTTAGAATCACTTTGCCTGTCCAGAGAGCCGTAGTATCGGCAATGCTTGTCATATCGGCAGGTCCGTACTGTCCGTTCTTTTGGTAGAACAAACCGTAAGCCAAACCTGCGCGCATTGCATCACGAATTGCCATACCCACTTCCGGGCCGACGGTCATGAAATACGGTGTAGCCGTTACAGAAGGAATATTTGCAACAACAACCTTAGCATTCAATTGAGCCAATGCCTTAACAACCTGATCATACAAATAAGCAAACGTATTCGGGTCATTATAAGGCACCGTACCGCCTCTTGACGCATAACCGAGAATATCATTATTGCCTGCCCAGAAAGTAATAAGAGAAGCCTTCAACGTTCCGGCTTGTTCAATTGGTGTTCCTATTCCTCTTAAAACAATGTCAAAGAAAGGATTGTTTAAGTTTAACGGGTCGGTAGCAGTGCTCTTTGTTTGAAGCATATTTACCAACCACGCTCCCGGAACCCCGAGGTTATTGTAAGGTTTGCTGTAACTTGAATTAAGAGGCTGCCCCTGTTTTGTATTAACGGTGTAAGCAAAGGGGTTTAAAGAAGTAACTTCCAATCTTCCGCCGATACCCGGGTCGCTAATCAATGGCTGTTCAAATGTTTTAACGCCAACCTGTTTTGCAATTAAATTGCTGAAAGAATATTCCTGAGCACTCTTGTACAAAGCGCCGTTTTGGTAACCAGCCGTTAAGCTGTTACCGATTGCCACAAAGCTGGTAAAACTTGCATTTCCGGTATCAGGAGCTTTTGGAGCAACTAAGTCCGTTCTGTCCTCGCAACCGGTAAATACAAACAGCACTGTAATTAAAAATAAACTTAATAATTTTATTAGTGTTTTCATATTATCTTATTTCCTCCCGTTAAAAGTTATACGAAAAATCAACGCCGAACAAATGAGCGCTTGAATTGTAAACGCCGTTGAATTTTGAATTACCGCTTGAGTATTCAACTTTGGAATCTTCAATTTTACGCTCGCTAAACCTGATAAACATATAAGCTAAATCGACACGAATGTTTTTGGTTATATTGTAGCCCAAGCCAATATTAAAACCTAATCTGTCAGCATCCGGCAGAGAAGGTTCTACGTATTCATCAGGTACGGGATTCTTATCGTAATAGAGTCCGCCTCTTAATGCGAAAGCATCGCTTAAATTAAATTCCGCACCGACACGTGCGATGAAAGAATTGTTGTACATACGAGGAGTTGAAACTTTGCCAAATTTAGGATCTTTAAATTCCACACTAAGTGAATCATAAGAAGACCAGCCGACGTATTGATAATCAGCAGTGACCATTAGTTTTTTGCTAAACTTGTAAGCAAGTCCAAAAGTAATATTTTGAGGAGTTGTTAACTTTGCCGTAATGTCACCTGTTGGAATCTGACCTTTCAAGGCGGCAGGCACATCGGCGGTGGCGGAGCCCGAAAAGTCAAATTTTGATTCACTACGGTAGGAGAGTCCTACGGACAATTTATCCGTAGCTTTCCACAGAACACCACCGGTAAAACCTATTGCACTTCCGTTACCTTTCATAGATATTAGCACGTCACCTGCAAAAGGCGCCATTGAAGCGTATCTTTCAATTGTAACTTTACCGGTAGCATAAGTCAAACCTGCGGAGACCATTAATTTGTCGCTAAATTTGTAAGCAACGACCGGTGTAAAAAAGAACGTTTCAACCGAAGTATTGTAAGCCAAGTAACGTCCGACCCAATCCGGTTGCCATTTACTTCCTAATCCGTAAGGATTGTTTACGCTAAAACCAAAGAAAATCTTCTTTGAGAGTTGTTGCGTAAAGTAAAAGTTAACGGGATTAAAAAGTTGATGCTGCATATCGTACTCTGTAATTTGAGGAGCAGGACCCCTAAAAGAAGCTTTTGGGGAAATGAGAGTAACTCCGGCCATAAAGTGAGTTCCGTTCAATTGAGCAATACCTGCCGGGTTAAAGAATATTGCCGAAGGATCATTTGCCAGTCCCGCAAAGGCGCCTCCCATTGCCATTGCACGAGCGCTGTGCTCGTTTATTTGGAAACCGCTGGCAAAAATTTGAGCTGAAAAAACAGCTGCAATACCAACACTGAGTAATAATTTTTTGACCACGTAACCTCCTATTTATTGTGAAATTGATATTTTAGTATATAAACAAATTCAAAATAAAAAGTTTTTGTTAATTATTCAACTATTAATACCAATTGATTTTTTTCAACCGATTGTCCTTTTTCCACTAATACTTTCTTTACTCGTCCGGATTTAATTGCTCTTATTTCATTTTCCATTTTCATTGCTTCCAAAATAAAAAGTGCATCGCCCGGTTTAACTTCGTCCCCTTCCTTTTTCTTTAGTGAAAGGATTAAGCCGGGCATGGGTGCTTTGATTTCAGTACCTTTCCCGCCCCCTCCCTTGTTTTTCATTACTTCGCGGGCGGTCTCTTCTAATTTTGTCCTTGCAGTAATTTCGTATTTTAAACCGTTGACGACAAAAACAAAATCGTCCCGTCCCCTAATAATAGTAGGGATTTCATACGTTGCATTGTTTACTTTCAACAGATTAATATCACCGTTTATTTTCGAATGAGAAATAGCAGTAATTTCCTTCCCGTCAAGAATCACATTCCCGCCGTTCAAAAAAACAGAATGTTTTTTACCGTTCAAAGTAATTACATATTCACTCATATTTTAAAAGCTCCCAGCTATTGTTCGTACCGGTATTATTGGACGAAACGTGCAGCCGTTTCTTTTCGTCCTTTAATATTGCCGCCAGCAGAATGGCAGCTTTTTCGTATTCTTGGTAAAGTTCTTTCTTCCATTCGGTCGGCAATTTAGGTAATAATTCTTCGTCGATGAAATTAATCGTAAAAGTTGAATTTAAAAATTTCTCGTGACGCAAAACCCACAGAAGCAAATCGATGTTTGTTGTTACTCCGGCAATTTGGTAATTCTTTAACGCCTCGGTCATTCTTTTAATTGCGTCGTTTCTATTAACGTCCCAAACAATTAACTTTGCTAACATCGGGTCGTAGTAAACGGAAACCTCCGAGTGCAAATCAATACCGGTGTCAACCCGGACCCCGGGACCCATTGGAATTTTGTGATGTAAAATTTTTCCGGTCGATGGTGCAAAATTGTTTTCGGTGTCCTCAGCGTAAATTCTGCATTCAATTGCATGACCGCTTTGTGAAACTTCTTCTTGCTTAAAACCTAATTTTTCCCCCGAGGCAATTTTTATTTGCTCCTTAACGATGTCGGTTCTTGTAACCAATTCTGTTACCGGATGCTCGACCTGCAAACGGGTATTCATTTCCAAGAAGTAAAAATTCTTGCTCGCCGTGTCGTAAAGGAATTCCACGGTACCTGCATTTTTGTAATGAACAGCTTTTGCGGCTTTTACTGCAGCGGATGTAATCTGTCGTCTTGTCTCCTCATTAATTGAAGGCGAAGGGCTTTCCTCGATTATTTTCTGATGCCTTCTTTGAACGGAACATTCCCTTTCAAACAAATGAACCGTGTTACCGAATTCATCTGCTAAAACTTGTACCTCGATGTGCTTTGGATTTTCAATAAATTTTTCAATGTAAATGTCCGCATTCCCAAATGCTTTAAGAGCTTCATTACTCGCCCTTTCGAAGGAACTTTTTAATTCGGTTTGGGATTCCACCTTACGCATCCCCTTGCCTCCGCCGCCGGCAGCAGCTTTAAGCATTATAGGGTAACCGATTTCCCCGGCAAGCTCTTCAGCTTCCTCGAAGGACTTCACCGGCTCAGTTGTACCGGGAACAATGGGCACACCGGAATCTTTCATTAGTCTCCGTGCGGAAGTCTTCTCACCCATTAGCTCTACGGCTTTAGCGGAGGGACCAATAAATTTAATACCGCTTTTTTCCACCTGCTCAATGAACTTGGCATTTTCCGCAAGGAAACCATAACCCGGATGAATGGCATCCGCACCAATTTCTTTTGCAAGTGTAATAATTTTCTCGATGTTCAAATAAGATTGCGAAGCTTCCGATTTGCCTATATGGTAAGCTTCGTCGGCAAGTTTAACGTGAAGAGCGGTAGCATCGGCATCACTGTAAATTGCTGCCGATTTAACGCCGAGCTCTTTACATGCCTTAATTATTCTAACTGCAATTTCGCCTCTGTTGGCAATTAAAATTTTTCCAATCATCATTTAAGCTCTACTATTGTTATTCCTTCTCCGCCGTATTCGATTTTTGCGAAGTAATAATTTTTTACCGCTTGATGTGAATCCAATATTTCGTGAACAGCTCTTTTTAACACTCCTGTTCCTTTACCATGTAATATTTCAATCTTATTCACATTGGCGGTGTAAGCGTCGTCAATGAATTTAACAATTTCGTATTCTACTTCTTCCGGTTTCCGACCCCTGATGTCCAACCTTGTTGCTTGAACACTTTTAACAATTCTGTCGAAAACTCCCGTGCTTTTCCTTTCAACTTTTCTCGGTTTTTCAGCTGCTGTTAAATCGGAAATTTTAACCTGTAATTTAAGACTTCCTACGAGAATAACCGCACGTTTTTTTTCGTTATCGATTGAAATTATTTCACCGACCGTTTGAGAATTTTTTAATGCAACGAAATTACCTTTCCTAAATTCGACGCCTTTCTCTTTCTTTAAAATTTTCTTCCGCTTTGAAGGAACTTCCTCTTGCTTCTTAAATTCCTCCAATTTCTTCTTCCCTTTCTTAATTGCTTCCTTACTGGCATTGGTCTCGCGAATCTCCTTTATTGTAGCCTCGAACTCCTTGTTCATTTTGTCAAGGAATGTTTCCGACTTAACTTTGGCTTCCTCGAGAATTTTATTCTTTGACTTTTCCAACTTGTGCAATTTTTCTTTGTAGAGATTGCTTAAACCTGCCAAACGGCTGTTTTCAATTTCCAATTGATTTAAACGCCTGCGGAGACTGTTCGACTTTTTCTCGATGTCAATTAAAAAGTCCTCCAATTTTTGTTTGTCCGTTCCGAGATGCTCCTTTGCCGATTCAAGAATTTCTTTTTCCAATCCGATTTTTGCGGCAACCTCAAAAGCGTAACTGGAACCGGGCAAGCCCTGCTTGAAACG
>WFQV01000315.1 GCA_015486905.1 Melioribacteraceae bacterium
TTTGTGAATAAGAAATTTTTTCGTACTCTTGAATTTCCTGCCGGTTAACGATTATTTCATTAAGCAATAACACGCAATGTTTGCGGTGGATTTTGAAATAATTCACAACCTCAAACGCCTCGATTAAAGTTTCATTTTCTTCGGGCAGCAGGAACAAAAAGCTGCTTGCGTTCGAAATGAAATTGTTGAACTCACGAACCGTTTGCTTTTCCTTAGCCGCCTTTCTTTTGATTATCCTTTCGGCAACTTTTCTTTTTAATCCTTCGAACATTCTACTCTTCTATTAATTTTAAGAATTCTTCTTCGCCTATTGTTTTAACTCCGAGCTTTTTCGCTTTGTCAAATTTCGAACCCGGATTTTCGCCCACTACTACGTAGTCTGTTTTGCTGCTTACCGCTGAAAGAAACTTGCCTCCCAATTTAATTATTCTTTCCTTTGCCTCGTTTCTGCTCATCGAGTCAAGCGTGCCTGTAAGTACAAAGGAAAGTCCTTCAAGTTTTCCGGTACCGGTTTCTTCTTCAACTTTAAATTTTAATCCTGCTTCTCTTAATTTTTGAATGATTCCCAAGTTGTGTGCATCGGCAAAATATTTGAGAATACTTTCGCTGATTTTGCTTCCCACATCCGGAGTTTCTTCGAGTGCCTCGGAATCGGCATTCATTAAGGCATCAATGCTTTTAAAATGGTTTGCCAATTTAAGAGCAACGCCTGCACCCACGAAACGAATCCCAAGTGCAAACAGAACTCTGTGAAAAGGCTGCTCCTTGCTCTTTTCAATTGCGGCAAGAAGATTGTCGATACTTTTTTCACCGAGGCGTTCAATTTCAATTAAACTTTCACGGTACTTCTTCAATCCGTAAATGTCAGGGAAGGTTTTCAGATACCCCAGTTCAACAAACTGGTCGATTAGAGACTCGCCCAAACCTTCGATGTCCATTGCATCCCGGGAAGCGAAGTGAATTAACCGTCCTTTAATTTGTGCCGGGCATTGACTGTTAACACAAAAGATTGCTACCTCGTCGGTAGGGTTAAAAACCGGCGAACCGCAGACGGGGCAATATTCCGGGGGCTCTACCGGAACGGAATTCAAAGGTCTTTCGTTTTTCACCACACCGACTACTTTAGGGATTACGTCTCCGCCTTTTTCAATAATTACCGTGTCGCCTTCACGAATATCCTTCCTGCGAATTTCATCAACGTTGTGAAGCGTTGCACGGCTAATGGTAGAGCCCGCAAGGAAAACCGGCTCTAACTCCGCCACCGGTGTAAGCGTACCGGTTCTTCCCACTTGCCAAGTAATTTTCTTTAACTTTGTCTTAGCTTGTTGTGCTTTGAACTTAAACGCCACAGCCCAGCGAGGTGATTTTGCAATGGTACCTAATTTTTTCTGCTGAACGGAAGAGTTAACTTTAATTACAACGCCGTCAATTTCGTAAGACAGTTCGTCGCGTTTTGCTTCCCAAACGTGGCAGTAATCCAACACTTCTTCAATATTTTTACAAAGTTTAAAGTTCGGATTTACCTTAAAGCCGGCGGCTTTTAAGTAATTTAAATTTTCATATTGAGTGGATTCAAAGCCATTTGAACTTAACAAGTAATACGTAAAAATATCCAGGGGACGGGAAGCAACAATCCGCGGGTCTTGTAGTTTAAGCGTTCCGGCAGTTGAATTCCTCGGGTTGGCGAAAAGTTTTTCACCGTTCAGAGCGCGTTGTTCGTTTAATTTTTTAAATGCTTCAATCTCCATGAAAATTTCACCACGCACCTCAAATTCCGTCCTCACCGCCTCGGGTAATTTTTCCAAATCCACCGAAAGCGGAACCGAGCGAATTGTTTTTACATTGTTTGTAATTTCTTCCCCCACTTTACCGTCGCCGCGGGTAGCTGCCCTTACAAATTTACCATTACGGTAAAGCAGGCTAACCGAGACGCCGTCAATTTTAAGCTCCGTGACGTATTGAAATTTTTCATCTCCCAAGCCTTCACGCACTCTGCGGTCAAAATCACGAAGCTCCTCTTCGCTGTAAGTGTTCGCCAAACTTAGCATCGGCACGGTGTGTTCTACCGGCGGGAACTCTTTTGTTAAATCCGAGCCGACTCGCTGTGTGGGAGAATCGGGAGTAACAAGGTGCGGATATTTACGCTCCAAATCTTCCAATTTTTTTAAGAGCATATCGTATTCGTAATCGGATATTTCCGGCTGTGCAAGCACGTAGTAGTTGTAATCGTGCTTACGAATTTCCTCTCGCAAATTTTTAATTATTTCTTCCGGTGAATTAACCTTGTCCATTCTTCTTCTTTCTTTTAACGTATTTAATCCCCGATTTATTTATTACAACATGGCGTACTCTTCCTTTGGCACCCTTGAAATCAAGCGTGTCGCCGTTTAACAAAAATTTTACTCCGCCCGAGTTGCCGGTAATAACGTCAAAGAACTTCATTGCCTTCATTCTTTTTGACCTTCCCGGGTAGAGAATAAAATCTTTGGTAGAATCCCCGTCAAGGGTTACTTTAATCCAAGAAGTGTCGCTCGCGACAATTTTAAGGTTAAGGCTGTCTATCTTTGTTTCTACCTTTGGCGGCGCACTTTCCTTTGCGTTTAGTTCAAATCTCGATTTATTTTCTTTCACAATTTCTTCATAAGGTTTTTCCACTACGACAATTTCATCCTTCGAATTAAAGAAAGCAAAATAGACAATCAGCACAAGCATAATTACAATTCCCCCTGTAAGTGCAGGGACCATCCAGGGTTTAAAAGCTTTCCGAGGAACGCTCGTAGTTTCGGAGATTCCGGCATCTTCAAATTTAAGTTCTTCCTTTTCGGATTTTTTAACTTCTTCCTCTTTTTTAAATGCTTTGCCTTCTTTCGCACTTTCGTATTTAGTTAGTGTTTCAGCAGGGTCAAGACCAATGGATTCGGCATACTCACGAATAAACGCTCTCACATAAACTTCCGGCATTACTTCGAAATTGCCGTCCTCAATAGCTTGTAAATATTGAGCGTCAATTCTTGTACGGTTTTTAATTTGCAAGAGAGTGATTTTTCTTTTTACTCTTTGCTTCTTTAATTCTTCGGCAAATTTTTTGAGATTGTAACTCTCCATTTTAATACTCCGAACTTACTTTAAATAATTTTGCAACGAAAGCTCCGTCAATTCCATGGATGTGCGGGTAAGTTTGAACGCAGCCGTTTTCATCGAACAAGGATTCATCCAGTCCCGATTTGTCCTCGGACAATTTGAATTCGGGATGATTGAAAAGAAATTTTTTAACTATTTCAAAATTTTCTTCGGGTTCAATTGTGCAAGTGCTGTAAATTAAAATGCCTCCGGGTTTAAGTATTTCCGCAGCTTTCTCGAGTAAGCCGTACTGCAATTGTGAAAGTTCGCGAATATCCGACATATCCCGCTTCCATTTAATATCCGGTTTCTTTGTTAAAGTGCCCAGACCCGAGCAGGGTGCGTCGAGCATTACGCGGTCGAAATTCTTTTCGTCAAATTCAAGTGCATCGGCAACAACGGTGCGCACATTGGTAATCTGCAAGCGTTCCAAATTTTTTTTAAGAATTTCAAGTCTGCTTTCGTACCTATCTACAGCTACCAATTCCCCGCTGTTTTCCATTAGCTCTGCAATGTAAGAAGTTTTACCACCCGGTGCGGCACACAAATCAACAACTTTCATTCCGGGTTTGGCGTCAAGCAATTTACACGAGAAGCCCGTGCTTTCATCCTGAATTGCGAAATAACCCTTAGTAAAATATTTCCAATCGGTGATGTTCGTTAATCCCTGCAGCCTGAAAAAATTGTCGAGGTATTTTCCACGTGTGAATTTTAAGTCAACGCTTTTAAGTAAATCTCCGAACTCTTCGGCATCGGTAACAAGATTATTTACTCTTAACGTTAAATTAGGGCGTTGATTGTTTGCTCTCATCAGCTCTTCGGTGAAACCGCTTCCAAAGAGTTTAACCCACCGTTTTACAAGCCAGGAAGGATGCGAATAGAAAGCGCTGAGGTAAGAAATTTCATCCTCCTTTCTGTCAGCGAATCGAATGTTGCTTTTACTACGAATGATATTCCGCAATAATCCGTTTACCATGTCGGCTGTTTTTTGCCCTTGGTACTTTTTGGCAAATTCAACCGCTTCGTTCACCGCTGCGTAATCCGGCACACGGTCTAAAAACAAAATTTGGTAGAGAGCAACACGAAGAGTGTTTTTTACATCGGGAGTTATTTTCGAATACGCTCCTTTGTAAAAGCCCGTCAGAATCCAATCGAGTCTGCCTAACCACCGGACCACACCGTGAACAATTTCAAACAGAAGGGATTTGTCAACACCGGTAAGCTCGCTGTTTCTAATCTCCGATTCCAATAGTTTGTCCAAATAAGAATCGGTTCTATCGATTCTATTTAATATCCTAACTGCTATTCCTCTTACACCTGAATAAAGTCCGTTCGTCATTCTTTCACTTTCGTCCATTACTTAAATATCGTTTTGAAATTAATACTCGAAAATAAAAAAATAAAACGAATGAACCTATTTGTAAATATTTGAGGGGGAGGTAAAAGTTCAAACGAGTTGTTGTTTCCGAAGTTTTAAGACATTTAACAAATAAAAAAGGGATAATATTTTAAGGCGGAAATTGGTGATAACCAAATGCTATCTCGGTCCAAGTAAATTTTTATTAAAGGCTATTAATAATTTTATTAATTTTTTCGCTTTGTTTTCTGCGGTCAAAATTTTCTTCCACGAATCTGCGCCCGAATTGTCCGGCTTCTCGTAAAAAATCTTCCTGCAACATAACATTTGAAATAACAGAGGCTAACTTATCGGGCGAATCTGTTGGAACGATTTCACCGCCGCGTGCTTTGTCAAAGATTTGTAGCAACTCGCCATTGTCGTCGCTGGTTAAAATCACGGGCAAACCCACAGCCCAAGATTCAAGACACTTAACCGGAATAAATCCGCCGGTGGAACCTTTGATTTTTTTGAGTGGAATAACACTTAAATCGCAAGAAGCTATTACTTTTGAAAGTTCGGAAGCGGGTAAAGGCTTTACGAAAGAATACGAAACTTTTTCTATAATTTTATTTTCAAAATCCTTTTTCTTTGTGCCGTCTCCAATAAAAAGAAAGTGCAAATCTTTTTTATCGGTTAAAAGTGTAATTGCTTCTGCAAGCAAATCAACGTCGTTCATTCCAAAATTGAAGAAGCCAAAATAAACCGCTATTTTCTTGTCTATCGGCAAAGCAAGCTCCTTCCGAACCTTTTCTTTCTCTTCTTTTGAAAGGGGTTTAAAGACCGAGGTATCAGCGCCGTTGTAAATGGTAATAATCTCTCCTTTAGCTCCTTTTTCACTAATAATTCCTTCAAAACTCTTCAAAGGAACTATTATTTTTTCAGCGCTTTTAATAATAAACAAATCAATTAGTTTTAAGAAATAAATTAAAAATTTGTTTTTAATAATCCCAAGTTTAACTCCAATGTCAGGCCAAAGGTCGCGGATATCAACAATAATAGGCTTACGTTTCAACTTGGAAACAATAACTGCTGCTAAAGTTGTTGTAATTGGAGGAGACGAAGTAATAATAACATCGGGCTTAAAGGAATCGAATAAAACGTAAAAAGACGAGGAAAGGAAATAAGAGAGGTAAGTAAAACCGCGTCCTAACAAAGAATGTTTTTTAGGAATAAAAATCGGTAGATACGCAACGTTGTTTTCTTCGTCAAATTTAAAACCGGTTTCAAATCCGGGATAGACTTTCCCCGCAGGATAATTGGGTTTTGGCGTTACAACCTTTACTTCGTGTCCGGCTTCCTTCAAAGCTTTCACAAAATATTGCGTTCTAACCGAACCGGCTCCAACTTCAGGATAATAAAAATGGCTGTAAAACAAAATTTTCATTAATTATTCCCGCTCAATTCATGATACAAATACAACAATTCCCGTTTATCGTTTTCCCAATTATATTTTTCTTCGACGGCTTTTCTTCCATTAGAGCCATAATCTATTAATGAATCTCTCAATTCTACCACTTTTTTTGCAAATTCCTCCGGATTATTTGAAACAAACCATTTTCCGGCTTTAGTTTCTTCAATTATTCTTTTCAAAGGTTTAGCGTCGGAGGTTAATATCGGCTTTGCTTGAGACATATACTCAAAAAGTTTGTGGGGTACTGTAGTATCGGCATGCTCATTAGAGGGTTGCGGAATCAAACAAACATCAGCCATTGAAATGTACTCTTTAATCTTTTCATGCCCAGGCCAAGGCAGAAAACTGACAAATTCATTAACCTTCAACGAATCTGCAAGCCTTTTTAACTTGGGCAAATGAGATCCCTCGCCAACGATTAACAATTTAATGTTTGGAACAGATGATTTTAGAAATTGCAGAGCTTCAACCGCAGTATCCAGTCCCCGGTTAAAGCTTACTCGCCCCGAATAAATCAAGACAAAGTTTTTCTCATATTTCGTGCTTTGTTCCGGTAAAGAATTAGTTTTGGGAAACTGAGAAAGGTCAACTGTGTTTGAAACAAGTCTGATTTTATTTTCCGGAATTCCCTTATTTATTAGACGAGTTTTATTTTCTTCAGTTACAACAATCACGGCGTCAACAAAGTTTATTAAAAAGTTTTCGAAGAGCTGGGCTATTTTGTAATTCTTAAATATTCTTTCAATTAAACTTGTTTTTTTGTAAGACTTTAGCGCAGCGGGGTAATTTTCGTGCATATCGAAAATCAAAGGACGTCGGCTGTAAAATTTGAGGACGACTCCGAAAGGTAGCATCGGCAAATCGTGAACGTGAATTAATACCGGTTTTGCTTTTCCCAACGTAACCAAAGCCCTAACCAAAATCCTTAAATTAAAAATTGCTGGAAAGTTCAAAATCTTATTAAGCTTTTTATTCTTTGTTAAAGCTTTTAATCGAACAATCTCACAATACTCAAAATTTTCGGTTTTGTCTTTTTCGTACTGATTGCAAAAGAGCGTTACATTGTAACCATCTCCAGCAAGAGCTATTATTTCCTTTTCCAAACGAATGTCCGGAGGGAATTCGCTTTGTAATAACATTAAAACGTTATTCATAAAATTCTCAAATCTTACTATTATGCCTAACAAAAAGCAATAGAAAATAATATTTTGCTTTTTTCAATTTCAAACTATCAAAAGTAACAAACGCTAAAACAAAATTAATTATTGTACGATTTAAAACACCTAGAAGATGAAGAAAATAAAAAATATCTCTTTTCAAAAAAGGATAATGTTTCCAATAAAATTTTAGCCTCGCAATAGCCGCTAATTTATATTTAAAAAAGTTTGCGTTAGTAGTAGTAGCACCCCCAATGTGAATAACCGCTGTTTTAGGATAATAGACAACTTCGCCAATTTCTTTCTTAAACCTATAGCATAGGTCACTTTCTTCGCCAAAAAAGAAAAAGCTTTCATCAAAACCGGAAAGTTTATTAAATGCTTCCTTAGAAATCACAAAAAAAGCACCTTTAATAATATCCACCGAATATTCGACTTTATCTTCCGAAAAGTCAAGAAAATACTTATTAAAAAAAGCCGATTTAGGAAAAATCTTGTAAAGGAAAAAAGAGATACCAATTAAATGACCGAATTCTTCAAATTGTGAATATGATATTTGATGCGTCAAATCGGGATTTAATAGTTTACACCCAAGAATAACTTCTTTATTAATTTTCCGTAAATAGTCCCCAATTATTTTAAGAGTATTTTCAATAAACAGAACGTCATTGTTTACAAACACTAAATATTTCCCATTGGCCCTTTTAACCCCAATATTATTGGCGGCAGCAAAACCTAAATTTTTTGTATTTTCAATTAAAATAACATCTTCAAACTTCTTTATAACATTGCTTACTTTACACTCAATAGAAGCATTATCAACAACAATGACTTCATAATTTACTCCTTGGGTATATTTCTTTACCGAGTTAATACATTGCTCCAATAAGTCGCAATTATTGTAATTAACTATAATTACTGAGAATAATACTTTTTCTTCATCCATGTTTTAGTTGTTGTCTTAAAAATAATATTTCATCACTATTAAAAACTCTTAAAATAAACGCACACACAATAATAAACGTTAAGGCAAGAGGGAAATAAAAAAATATATTCAAAGCCGAAATTAAATCAAGTAAAATAAAACTGCACATAGCCCACAGTAAGATTCTAAAAGAAAAGAATTTAATTTTCAAATTTATTCGCTTTAAGAAATTCAATAATATCATCGTGCCCAAAAAAGAAGAAAATAACCTCGCTGCTGCAGCCCCTTTTAGCCCTAAGAAATTTATTGAAACAGCGCTTATCACTATTGTTGTGAGCGTAACAATGATAATGTAAAAAAGATTGTATTTTTGTTTTCCTTTAGCAGTAAAAATATCCAAAATAAAAAAATTAAAGAATGAAAAGATTAACGTCCAAAACAGTAATGAAGTAATTAAACCAATGCCTGAATACTCGCTCCCAAACAATAAAACATTTAACTCGTCCGTTTTAAAATTGACTGTTATCGCTATAGATAAAGCTACAATCAACAATACTTTAACTATTAAACCAATTTGAAAATCAATTTTTTTATTTTCTTTTATCGACTTAACAAACAATGGAAAAAAGGTCGTAATAAGAGAAGCGGGGATAATAAGCAACGGTCTAGATAAACGGATAGCAGTCGAATATAACCCTACAGCTTTTTCAGAAAGGAAAATTTTAATTAGAAATATATCTATTTGTAAATAAAAAAACGCTAAAAAAACATAACCGGCAAGAGGAAGCGATTCTTTAATAAGGTATTTCAACGAATTTAATTCAAATAAAAGTTTAATATTTTCTTTCTTCAGATTCCAGAAAAACAAGAGAAGGAAACCGGGAATATTAGCGGCAACATAAAAACCAAGAAAAGTAATAAAGTTTAATTTGAAAAAATAGACTAAGGAAATAAGAATTAACAACAGCAGATTCTCTGAAACATTTATGAGAATAGGAACTTGCATTTTGATATTTACTTTAAATGGAATATTTAGGATATCTCTAATATTATTAAATTTTTGAGAAAAAATAATATTTAGTAGTAAAAAGTTTGCTAAAAAGAAATTCACTGTCCGAGTATCTGTAAATTTCAAATAGATATTAATTACTATAGTAACAAAAAATAAAATCAAGACTCTAAATATTACCGAAGTTGACATATAGGAGGGACAATTCCCACCTTTTGAACATTCGCGTAGAACAATAGGACCTAGTCCCATATCAACAACTTTAGAAAACACTCCAATTAAGGCTAACCAGTAATTAAAAAGGCCAAATTCTTCAACCGATAAATATCTGGTAATTATTCCTAAAGTAATTAAATTAAGAATAATATTTACAAAATAACCGCTGGAAATAAAAAGGATATTTTTTATTAATCTATTATTCTTCAAATCAATAAAACCAATTAAACTTCAACATTTCGTCTAACATTAACAAAACTGATTAATTTGAGCGTTACAGGAATCAAGATTATGCCCAAGAACCAATTAGCTGCACGAGTAATCATCATCAAGAAAGAAAAAGAGATAATCAACATAATATGAATAACGATTACGAAATCAGTCATACTGCCCCATATAAAAAATCTATCCCAAGAAAAAGTTATTAGCAACCCCATCAGATACGGAACGACATAAACTCCCAACACGCCAAAGTCCACATACAATTCTCTCAAGTATGTTCCAGTGTTTGTCCACATTGGAATATAATACCCTTTCTGATAAGTATTAGGTCTTTTAACAAATCCAATTTTTGCCAAAATATTGTAAATAAATTGGAAAGTATTTTCCCCAAAACGCGCCGACTCGCTCTCTTCAAACAGAAATTTGTTTAGAACCCCTATATGTCCAGATAAATAAAGATAGAGAGAGGGAGTTACCAATCCACCTTTCTTTAAAACATTAATCGTTCTTGTTTCTCCAATGTAATTTTCGTCGTTTCCACGAAAATCTTTAATAAATAACGCGCTAATTAAGAAAATAAGCGTCAAAGTTACGAGTGAAACAACCGTTGCGTAATTTCTCCTTTTAATAAAATCTTTATTTTCTTCTTTAGCTTTGAAATTTAGGAAAGATTTAAATATGAAAAAAGTAAGAAAATATTCAAGGAAGCCGTACAAAATACCTTGCCTTCCAACATTGGCAATTCCTTTTAGAATAAAAGCAGTAAACGGTAAAACAGAAATTAAAGTGAACCTTCTCTTATAAGCATTATATATCCCAGCTAAAAAAATAGAGATATAAGACGCAACATTTAAATATGGTATTACTCCCTCTATTTCTCCTGCAATGCGCATTTTGTAAATCTTGCTGAGATGAATCAATACATTAGACACTGTTCCATACAAATTTAATAACACTTTCCAATGTTGTAATGCACCAAATAATCCTATGAGACCAAAAATAATAATTGATATTTTAAGGGATTTGCCTTTATCAATGAATATATTATTAAAATTTGCACAATTACAATCGTTTTCCTGATAATCTTTGAAAGCTCTTGTAATGCTTACAGTAGCGATTCCAAGAATAAAAGACAAAAACGACCCTCCAATTACTACCCATGTTTGGATAGAAAGATTGTAATAATTAAAAAGTCTTATCTCATATAAAACTAACAACCCCAACCATATAGCGCTATAAACTGAAAGCGGATTTAATAACCTCTTAAAAAAATATAAAGAAAATACGATTGATACAATAAAAATAGCTACTAAGATTACAAATATCATATGACTTTAATAAGCTAAAATTCGAAACGTTTTTGCAATCCAGCTATAAAATTTCTTTTCTTTATTCTGGATTATGTTCAAATCCTTTTCGGAAGCGAGTAAATAGTTAGCTCTAAGAACCATTGGGATTTCAAAAAACAAGAATAGAATTATAACCGAAATAATTATAAAGGCCTTTTTAGGATAATACTTTAATTCCGGAGGAATGGCTTTATCTATTTCAATTATAGTAGGAATATCTTTTTGTTCTTCCATTTTTGCTTGTTCATAGATGGGTAAAAGAAAATCTAACAATTTAGATTGAATTTTAAGCTCCCTATATATCCGAAAATATTTTTGATAAATTTCCGGCATTTCTTTAATTGGGAAAAATATAAGCGAGCTGCTACCTTCCAC
>WFQV01000316.1 GCA_015486905.1 Melioribacteraceae bacterium
GAGTATATAAACGCTGTTTCTAATTTTCTGTTTTTAAGTTAAAAAATACCCGAACATTAATCAACTACATTCTTTTAATTTTCTCACCGTCAAAAAATATCTTTCGTTTATTGACAATTTTCCAACTTTTTAAAATAATTTTCAAATAACTTCAAGATTCCTCTGCGGTTTTATTTTTCTGGTACGGTAATTGCTTTTAAAAAAAGTCAATTAATGGAGGGAATGCTCAAGCGATCAAGTAGAGAAGCGGTCGCGGTCCTAACCCCCGCCGCAGGCCGCTTCATGCTATTAAATTTATTAACTGAAAAAAAGTGAAAAAATGAAAGATTTCTTAGAAATTATTAAAAGCGGTTTATTAGGCTACGCCGCCTTTTTCAGCACATTAATAATTGCAAAATTGTTAGCCAGTTTATTAGGAACTTTATATTTCCGAGTGGAGATAGGGGATTTGACGCTTTGTATAATCGGCTTTGTTTTAGCGGCACTAATACGCCTTTTGGAAATGTTCAGGCAGAAAAAAGAAGTTCAAACATCTCAAGGACAGAGATAATCCACTCGGTTCCGAGCTATTCGGCTTACTTTTCTATTCCGAACCTTGAAAGCAAAAGGACAAAAGGAATTGCAAGAAAAGCAGTAAATCCAACTATTTTGTAAGTTGTAAACAAACCAAATAAATCGCCGAGCACCCCCACAAGAAAAACCGACCCGCCACCTATTACAAAATTGAGCGTAATATAAACTCCGTTAATAAAGGAAGGGCGGGAAGATGCATTATCGTTAACAATTGCTAAAATTACGGGGGTCGTACCGAATGAGAAGAGTCCTAACATCAAAAGGATAGGCACCGCATAATTTTCACCGGCATAATTGAAAAGAAGCATAAGAAGGGGGGCAACAATTGAAATAATCAAAAGTATTTTTCGTCTGCCGAATTTGTCGGATAAAGTACCTGCCAAGAAAGAACCGAATGCACCGGAAATTTGTAACGTTGTAAGTGCAATTCCTCCTGCCCAAAGACCTTCACCCTTCGAGGTAATAAAAGTCGGTAAAAATGCTGTTAGCGCACCTTTCATCAAAGCCAAAAAAAATGTTAATCCCGCAATGGTGAAAAAGAGCGGTGTAATCTCTTTAATTGTTTTTTTAACGCTTTCGTCAGAGTGAACTTTTTCTTTCTTCCTACCGGTTATTTCAATATCTTTCAGACGAATAAAAAGGACAATCGACATCAAAACACCGAAAGGAATAAGCCGGTACGTCCCTTCGAGCCCCCAAAGCGAGACAGCTCCCAAAATCACCATTGGAGAAACGCTCCGGGCAATTTCACCTCCTACCATAAAATAACTCATCCCTTTCCCAATGCGGTTGCCTGAGACTTTCCTTACTATCACCGGACCGGGCGTATGCCACATCGAAGCACCAACACCCATGAAAAAGAGCAGAAGCATTAAAACCGTAACGCTTGGCGCTATACCTAAAAGACTCATACTCGTTGCCGTTAAAGTAGGAGCAATTACAAGTAAATATTTTACCGATGCTTTATCCGCCGCCAACCCTACCAAAGGATTAAAAAGGGAAGGAATCCTTTGAATTAAAGAGAGGACGCCCGCAATTGAAAGCGACATCCCCAATTTGTCGATTAGCAAAGGTAAAATAGGAGCAAGGAAAGAAGAGAAAACGTCGTGAACAAAATGCCCGAGGGACATCAGCAATACATCGGCAAATCTGAATTTGTTCTGCTTTTCCATAGACTGAAAATCGGAGTTGTCCAAAAAGTCTGAAATTGTCATTTCGACCCCGCCTTGGCGGGGGAGAAATCTTTTGAACCTGCCTGCCGGCAGGCAGGGTTCGAAATGACAGGCTTACTTTTTAGACAGCCCCAATCTCATTTATTTCAAATTAAAGATATTGTTTTTTCGATTCTCGTCAGGGATGTGCTTATCGCCTAATAAAACTTTGCTGAGTTTTTTAGAAGAACTAAATTTAACATGGACATACTTTGCACCATCTTTCCAAACGTCAGCTTTCAAACATTTGGTTTCTTTGGTACCGTCGTTAAAGACGAAAGTAACTTTTACCCTTGTGGGAATGTTCCCTGTTTTTTTAACCGTTACATCAACATTCTTCCCTTCCGTTTGAACTTCCTCAATTTTCAAATCGGGGTAACCGGCTTCAAAGAACCAAGGTTTCCAGAACCAATCCAAATCTCTACCGGTAACGTTATTAAATGTAAAGAAGAAATCCCAGGGCAGGGGGTGTTTACCGTGCCAACGATTCATAAATGCGAGTAGAGCATTTTTAAATGTTTTCCTTCCAAGCAACATTTCCAATTCCTTGTAAGCGCAAGCGGGACGGCTGTAAAAAGCAATTCTGCCATATTTGCCTCTGTTCATGTAGGAAGGGATAATCGGTGCAATCTCAGCTTCCTGCCCGGCAGCATTTTCATATCTTCTTACTATTCCACCCCAGTAATCGTAATCGGGTTCGAAACCGGCAATTATTTCTTTCGGTGTAAAAGTAGCCCAGCCTTCATCCATCCAGGCGTATTTCCTTTCGTTTGTGCCCATGATGAAAGGGAAATAAGTGTGTGTTATTTCATGTGAAATAAGCCCGATTGTCCTTGCTCTCACTGTAGGTGCGCCGTCGTTTGCCATCATCGGGGTTTCCATTCCACCGCCTCTGCCTTTGTTGCAGAATGTAGTGTGGTGCGAGTACGGGTAATGAAATCCGGGTAAAACGTTGGAGAGATAATTAATGGTAGCATGTGCAAATTGAGCTCCCTCGTTAAAATTCGGAGTTCCGGGTTCGTAAACTACTGATGTCAAAGCGCGCCTTCCCGTTGTTGAATCGACCACCACGCTTGAACCGTCCCAAACATAACTATCGCTTACGGCAAATGAAACATCGGTAACATTCTTGGCAACGAAATGCCAAACATTTTTAGGATTGTGAACCGTTACTAATTTTTCATCCCTTTCCTTTTTGGAAATAATTTGTACCGTTTCGTCACTTTTTTTTGCCTTTGCCCATTTGTCCAAAATTTCTTTTTGGTAAACTTCTTTAGGATTAACCAAATCCCCTGTAGCCCAAATTGTAAAATTGTCGGGGACGGTTAATTGAAAATCGAAATCGGAGAAGTCATTGTAAAATTCAACTCCGCCCGTGTAATCCAAAACGTCCCAGCCGTCAACGTCGTCGTAAACAGCTACTTGAGGATACCAATAGCTGATGAAGAAATCCCCGTCGCCGTAATTACCCATTCTTAATTTAATCACTGTGGGTATTTTAAATTCCCATTTGAATTTAAGTGTTACCGATTTACCCGATGCCAAAGCTTTAGGCAGATGAATGAACATATTGGTAGAACCGCGCATCATCGGAGATTTTGGAGAGGAAGCAGTAACCGTATCGCCGTTTACCGTAATTAATTTTACAATATCACCTTTGGTAAAGCCAA
>WFQV01000317.1 GCA_015486905.1 Melioribacteraceae bacterium
ATTATCCTCAATCAAATCTTCGTTTTTTTGTTAAAATATTTTAAACTTTCTGTAATAATTAAAATTTGGAAATTGTTTGCCGGCTTTGCCGCGCTAAGGGTGGTTGAATATCAGATAACAGAAAATTTTTAATTGAATAATCCATGTTCTATTATCAATCAGCATACTATAACTCGTAATTCGTCATTTGCCCCGCCTTTGGCGGGACGTCATTCATTGTGGTAGAAAAGTTTAGAGAGGAAAAATTATTTTATGAAGGCTGGTAACTGAACGCTGAACGCTGGTAACTTACTACTTAAGACTTATTACTCGCCAATCGTAATTCAGTCATTCTTTGTTTTTTTGTCAAAATATTTTAAATTTTTTGTAATAATTGAAATTAGGGAATTGGTTGCCGGCTTTACCGCGATAGGAATGAATGTATTGTTGGATGGTTTCAACTTAGATTGCATCTTATCAGCGGGGCTTACCCCACTTTGGCAGAGGATACCTTACTTAGCCACGAGCTTTAACCCGTGCGTGGGACTTTTTTCAAATTTACTCTTTTCCGTTCGAGGGGGTCCAAATAATATTTTCTCATCCGCAGAGATTTCGGTGTTACTTCCACCAGCTCGTCTTCTCGTACGTACTCTAAAATTTCCTCAAGAGTCATCTTAATTGCCGGAGTAATTTTAACGGCTTTGTCCGAGCCGGCGGCTCTCATATTTGTGAGCTTTTTACCGCGTTGGACGTGAACCTCGATATCGTTTTCCTTGTTGTGCTCACCAACAATTTGCCCGCGGTAAACAATCTCGCCCGGGTCAATGAAAAATTTTCCACGGTCTTGTAAAGAATTTATTGCATAAGCAGTTGCGGGTCCATCGTGCATTGAAATCAAAACCCCGTTTTGCCTTTTGGTAATTGAGCCTTTGAAATATTCGTATTGGTAAAAGACGTGATGCATTACGCCTTCGCCGGAGGTTAAATTAAGTACCTTATTTCGTAAACCCATTAGACCGCGCGAAGGAATGTGAAACTCCAAGTGAAGCAAATTGCTCTTCGGCTCCATTTTAACCATCTCGCCACGTCTTTGACCGACCAATTCAATTATTTTGCCGGAGTATTCATTTGGCAAGCCAATGGTAAGTATTTCAATCGGTTCGGCTTTTTTGCCGTTAATTTCTTTGTAAATAACTTTTGGTGGTCCCACGGCAAATTCGTAACCTTCACGGCGCATGTTTTCAATCAGAACGGAAAGATGAAGCACGCCCCTTCCGGAAACTTTGAACGTATCCGGTGAAGAAGTTTCTTCCACCCTAAGAGCAACGTTGTGTTCCAATTCTTTGTAAAGCCTCTCTTTTAAATGGCGCGAAGTGACATATTTACCTTCCCTGCCATAGAACGGGGAAGTGTTAACGGTAAAGTTCATGCTTATTGTCGGTTCGTCAATTGCAATAACAGGCATTGGTTCCGGATTTGAAGCGTCGGCAATTGTGTCGCCGATGTCAATATCTTCCACACCTACTACGGCACAGATTTCACCCGTCGGTACTTCGGTAACCTCTTTCCTTTCCAAACCTTCAAATACTAAAAGTTGTTTTATTCCAACATTATTAACGGTACCGTCCCTTTTGATTATACTGAGAGGCATCTGTTTTTTCAGCGTTCCCCGGAAAACCCTTCCTATTCCTATTCTGCCCACATAATCGTTGTAATCCAAAGTGGTTATTTGCATCTGAACCGTACCTTTATTCTGTTCCGGTTCGGGCACGTAGGAAATAATTGTTTCTAACAAAGGGGTCAAATCTTTTTGCTTATCATTTAAATCTTTTACCGCCCAGCCGTTTCTGCCGCTGGCATAGAGTACGGGAAATTCTAACTGCTCATCGTCAGCGTCCAATTCGATAAAAAGGTCGTAAATTTCGTTTAGAACTTCCACCGGACGATTATCCGGTCGGTCGATTTTGTTAATTACCACAATTGGTTTTAATTTGAGGTTCAATGCTTTCGCAAGAACAAATCTTGTTTGAGGCATTGGTCCTTCAAACGAATCGACAAGAAGCAGAACACCGTCCGCCATTTTTAATACCCGCTCTACTTCACCTCCGAAATCCGCATGACCGGGTGTGTCAATTAAATTTATTTTGTATTTGCCGTAAGGAATACTGATGTTTTTTGAAAGTATTGTAATCCCTCTTTCACGTTCAAGGTCGTTTGAATCTAAAAATCTGTCCCTAACAACTTGATTTTCTCTAAAAATTCTGTTTTGTTTTAGCAATTGGTCAACAAGCGTCGTCTTTCCATGGTCAACGTGTGCAATAATAGCAATGTTTCTAATGTGTTTCAATTAAACTCCTTTTAATGTATTGCTTAAATTTTTTAATCAATAATTTAAATCTAAGCTATTTTAAGTTCATCTCACAGTTTGCTAAGGTCGGTAGGGACAACTCGCGAGTTGTCCCTACAATTAAAAAAAATCATTTTTAAAATTGTAGGGGGCGCCCCCGCATTTTTCGGTGGAAGGAGGACAATCCAATCATCCATGCATCCACTCATCTAATCATCCTTAGCGCGGCAAAGCCGGCAACCAATTCCCCAATTTTAATTATTACGGAAAGTTTAAAATATTTTGACAAAAAAAACGAAGATTTGGTTGAGGATACTATTAAGCCCTTTTGAATATGTTCATTTTTCAAACCTATTCATCCTTTCCCTCCTTCCATGCATGGATGGTTGGATGATTGGATGGTTGGATATTGAGACGTCATTGCGATTCCATAGTATACTTGGGAATGCGGACAATCCATTCATCCAATTATCCAATCATCCTTAACTCGGCAAAG
>WFQV01000318.1 GCA_015486905.1 Melioribacteraceae bacterium
CTTAGAGAGAACAGAAAATTTTTAATTTCTAATTTCTAATTTTTAATTGAACAATCCGTGTCATCCGTGTTCTATTAAATCTGCTTCCTATCAATCGTTAATCGCCAGACGCTAGAAGCAAGACGTAAGAAGTTTGAAGCCTTTCGAGTGCTTATCAATAGTAATTTATTAGTCCTAGGTTCTTTGTTCTTAGTTCTTGGTTAAATAAAATTCGCGCATTCGCGGTTATTCCGGAGGCTGGCAATTTAAGACTTAAGACTCGTCACTTAAGACTTACCACAAATAACACGACTATTATGCAGTGCATTGCAAAAAAGTCTTGACTATTATGCAATTCTAATCTTTATTTTTTGCCACCAAATTTAAACTTATACCTTTCCATCGCTCCGTGTTTGAATCTGCAAACCATTCCCAAATTTTTATTTAGGGGAAATCATTTCCAAAATCATTATATTTAAGTTTTTAATGTTTTTAAGTTGTCATGAACGAGCCTGAAGTTACTTTAGAATTAGCATTAGAACACGGTTTAACCGAAGAAGAATTTAACCGGATTTGCGAACGTTTGGGGAGGACTCCGAATTACACTGAGCTTGGAATTTTTAGTGTGATGTGGAGTGAGCATTGCAGTTACAAAAATTCAATTGCACAAATAAAAACACTTCCCCGCTCAGGAGGAAACCTTCTTGTTGGTGCCGGTGAAGAGAATGCCGGACTTGTGGATATCGGTGACGGTTACGCCGTAGCTTTTAAGATAGAGAGCCACAATCACCCCTCTGCAGTTGAACCTTATCAGGGGGCGGCAACGGGTGTGGGCGGAATTTTAAGAGATATCTTTACAATGGGTGCGCGACCAATTGCTGCATTGAATTCTTTGAGATTCGGCTCGCTGGACAATCCCCGCACGAGATATTTGTTCGAGGGTGCGGTTAAAGGAATCGGTGATTACGGGAACGCTTTCGGAGTTCCTACAGTAGGCGGAGAAGTTTACTTCGACAAGTCTTATACCGACAACCCGCTTGTAAATGCAATGGCTGTAGGGATTGTACGTACTGACAAAACAGCCTCCGCTGTTGCGAAGGGCGTTGGTAATCCTGTGTTGATTGTCGGTTCTTCAACCGGGAAAGATGGAATTCACGGTGCGACTTTTGCCTCCGAAGAAATTTCGGAAAAGTCAGAGTCGAAAAGACCGTCTGTACAAGTGGGTGACCCTTTTACCGAAAAACTACTGTTAGAAGCAACTCTAGAAATAATTAAAAACGATTGGATTGTAGGCATTCAGGATATGGGCGCAGCGGGAATATCTTGCTCTACCTCCGAAATGAGCGAGAAAGGGAACGCCGGAATGAAAATTAATTTGACTAAAGTTCCTCTGCGCGAAAAAGGTATGTCGGCTTATGAAATAATGCTTTCCGAAAGCCAGGAGAGAATGCTTGTAGTTGCAAAAAAAGGATTTGAAAATAAAATAATCGAAACTTTTGAAAAGTGGGATTTGAATTGCGAAATAATCGGCGAGGTTACGGATGATGGACTTCTCGATGCCGAATATGAAAACGACGCAAAAGTAAAAGTGCCGGCGTTTGAATTGGTGCTTGGCGGAGGCGCTCCCGTTTACATCCGCGAAACGAGAAAGCCTGATTACATTGAAGAAAAACATTCATTTGACTTTTCCAAACTTCCTCAGCCGGAAAATTTGAACGAGGTGTTTGAAAAGGTTTTTTCTTCACCTAATGTTGCTTCAAAAAAATGGGTTTACGAACAGTACGATTCGATGGTTAGAACTAATACGGTTGTAGGACCCGGCTCTGACGCTGCGGTGATTTTGGTAAAGGAAACCGGTAAAGCGATTGCGATTAAAACGGATGGCAATGCCCGCTTTACTTATTTGAACCCTCGCAGAGGCGGTAAAATTGCCGTGGCAGAATCGGCAAGGAACGTTGTTTGTTCGGGAGCACTACCGCTTGCAATTACAAATTGTTTGAATTTTGGCAATCCGTACAAACCTGAAATTTATTGGACCTTTACAGAAGCGGTTGCCGGAATAGGAGATGCGTGCAGAGTTTTTGAAACCCCGGTTACCGGCGGCAACGTTAGTTTTTACAACGAAAGCCCAAACACTGCAGTCTATCCTACACCGGTAATAGGAATGGTTGGACTGGTGGAAAATTTGGAAAATATTACAACGGCAGAGTTTAAACAGCCCGGTGATGTGATTTACCAAATAGGTGAGGACTTCGAAGAACTCGGTGGGAGTGAATATCTTTATTCTTACTTTGATTTGGTCGAAGGAGACACTCCTGAAATAGATTTGAAAAAGGAGAAGGGGATTCAACGATTTCTTTTAAAGGCAATTTCCCGAAGGCTAATCAGATCCGCTCACGATGTCTCCGACGGAGGTGTTGCAGTTGCTTTGGCGGAATGCTGTATTATTAATGAAGAAAAACCTGTCGGAGCAAAAATCGATTTACCGGTTAAAACGAGAGCTGATTTCTCCTTGTTCTCCGAATCACAGTCGAGGATAATAGTAACGGTAAGCGAAAACAAAGCCGTCGATTTTGAAAAATTGGCGATGGAGCAAAAAGTTAACATAGCAAAATTGGGAATTACCGGAGGCAACAGACTGAAAATAAATGGTCTTATTGATATTTCGGTTGAAAGATTGAAAGATTTGTATTTCGGTTCTATTCCACAGAAGATGCAAAATGCGATTTAAAATATTTAGATTTTTAGGACGTTATTTCTCGACCAGCAAAATCAGAAAAGTACTGAGGTTTTTTGACCATTACGTCGGCGGCGTTTGGCGTGGTTTGGAAGATGACCACCTCTTCTTAGGTGCTGCCGGTATTGCGTTTTCCCTTTTGGTTAGCATAATTCCGATTATCCTTTTAACTTTTTCCGTATTGGGACACATTATTTCTCCCGCCAAAGTTGAAACTCAAATTACATCTTTAATTCACACTGTCATTCCTTACCAGGACCCCGCTAACTACGTTAAAGCCTTTATTCTAAAGCGCATTCCCAAAGTTATTCAATACAAAACAATCACGGCTTACATCGGCTCTTTCGGATTGCTTTTTACCTCCACTTGGCTTTTTAGCAGTATTAGAACGGTTCTGAACAATGTTTACAAAGTAACAAAACAAAAGAGCGCTTGGATTGGACTTCTGCGGGATTTCGGGATGGTTATTCTCTTAATCTTTCTCGTTTTAATTACAAATTTGATTGTTCCAACACTTAACTTTTTAATTAAAATAGCCGATCAGTTTGAGCCGCTGCAGATTTTCAGACTGAGCGAAGCACAAGACGTTCTGCTGATTGTTGTTTCAACGGCAATTATTTTTGTGCTTTTCTTTGTTTTTTATTACTTGATTCCTTACGAAAATTTAGGAAAGCGCGTACCTTTCTTAAGTGCCATTTGGGCTACAATACTTTGGAAAGCAGCGGAAATAATTTTTGGCTACTACATTGGCAAAGTACTCCCCGCCGAGGGAGTTTACGGAGCGTTCATTTTAATTGCCGCAATCATATTTTGGATTTTTTACGCATCCATTCTTTTTGTTGTTGGTGCTGAAATAGGACAACTCTACCGCGAGCAACGTGCAGATAAAAGCATTTGGGAGAAAAGGAACGCCCGAACCGCGGCAGAAAGAAATCGAAAATCTTAAATGGAACGACCATATCAACACATAATTTACGCTGCCTTTTGGCGCAGGGTATTAGCATTTTTGATTGATTACCTTATCCTTTCGGCGTTTACACTTTTTTGGACAATCCCCTTTATTCATATTTTGTTGTTCGGCGCATTTCATTCTTCTCCCCAAAACGAAATTCCTCATTTTGCTCAAATTATGAATTATCCGTTTTTTGAATATTTCAATATTAGAACTAATATTCTTATCTGGTTTGTTATTGTCGGCGGTTTTATTACCGTAATAACAGCCTGGCTTTACTTTGCATTAATGGAGGCTTCGCCAAAACAAGCCAGCTTGGGTAAATTGACTATGGGAATTAAAGTTGCCGACCTCGAGGGAGAAAGGATTTCTTTCGGAAAAGCTACGGTGAGATTCTTCGCAAAATTTATTTCTCTCTTCCCGCTGTTCGCCGGCTTTGTAATGGCAGCCTTCACAATTAAAAAACAAGCTCTGCATGACATGCTTGCAAAGACAATCGTGTTGGAAGAATAAAAATAAAAAAGTAGATATTTAAGAATTATTTTTTTATTATTGTAAAAAACAAGAGAGAAAAATGGAAATAAAATTTTTTGCTGTTAAAGCAGAGTATTTTTCAGTTCTCTTTTAAAACTAAAAGAAAGGAGGTTTCCAATGTGGAAATCTCTGTTGATAATATTAAGCCTGTTTGTTTTTACGTTTAATTCTGCGGGGCAGGAGAGTGAGGTTACCAAGCTCAAAAAGAGAGTTGCTGATTTGGAGAAAAGGGTTGCAAGATTGGAAAATCTCTATTTAAGAAATAACCATAGAATTAATTTTAAAGATTCTCTTTTTAAAATAAGCGGGAATAAATTGAAGAATCCCTCTCATAGTTTAGAGAGATGGAGAAAGTTACAAATAGGAATGAAGGACACAAAGGTTAAAAAAATATTGGGCGAACCAACAAGAATAACAGCAGGTAAATACACAGCCATTTGGTGGTACGAATGGCGCGGTAAAAGACAATACAAAATCGGGCATGTTGCCTTCGATAACAGAAAAAAACTAATACTTTGGGTCGAACCTTAAGGAGGTCTTATGGAAGAAGAAGTTGAAATTCAAGAAGAAGATTTTCAAACGGAAACAACCGGCAAGGGCTACAAATTATTACTGGCTCTGTCGGTATTGTCCTTTGTCGTTTCTCTGATTCTACTTTGGCAGGGACTGGTGAAGATGAGCAATGCATCAACGCAGTACGAAACCCTCAGAAGGTTGGTTTATGCACTCTTCACTTTTAATAATAGCGGGGTTGAATTATTGTTGATTTCTTTCTTTCTGTTAATAATTTCAATCCAGCTTTCTATTTATGCTATCATTGCTAAAAAGGGAAAGTAATTTAAAATAAAAAACCCCGCATGAAACGCGGGGAATCCTTTTGTAGCGGGGGCAGGACTTGAACCTGCAACCTCCGGGTTATGAGCCCGACGAGCTACCAATTGCTCTACCCCGCGATGTAAAATTTATTCTATTCAAAATGTCAAACTTCTCAAAAATAGGACTCAAAATATAATTAGAATATCTTCGTTTGTCAATAAAAAGATTTGATAAAACATTCAAAATTGTACAGGTGGTACAGGCTTAAAATTGGTGGCAAAAAATAAAAAAATAAGAAGGAAGAAACAAGAAATTCGACTTCTCCCGACAAGTCCGCCTTTGTCTGCGCTTCGCTTGACTTCGGCGAGACAGGTTGGATGAATGAATCATAGCTGGATGAGTGGATGTTTGGATGAATGGATGGTTGGATGGTCCGACTTTGTCTGCGCTTCGCTTGACTTCGTCGCGACAGGTCTGACTTCCCCCGCATTTTGCGAGGTCCGTCGCGACAAGTTGCATTTTTGTAGCGTAAATTGCTTGCAATCTGCACAAATGCATGGTTTTTAATGACGGTAATTTTTAATTTGTTGAATATTGGGAAAATGCCTGTCTTATTACAAGGCTTAAAAGGAAATGCTCTTTACGGCTATTTGAACAACCCCGAAAAAATCAAATATTTCTTAGCCCCTGCGGAGTTTACTCCGACTTCGCCGGGGACATCTCACTAACCACGGGTTTCAACCCGTGGGTGTGACGAAAAAACAACAAATAAGTTTTGGCGCGATTTTTTTGATTGCCCCGCCAAAGGTGTGAACCTACTCTGACAACGGTGGGGAAA
>WFQV01000319.1 GCA_015486905.1 Melioribacteraceae bacterium
AGTTCAAAGCATTCTTCCCGGAAAATGCGGTTGAGTTTTTCATCAGTTATTACGATTACTACCAGCCCGAAGCATACGTTGTGAAAAACGATCTTTACATTGAGAAAGATTTTTCCGTTAACGAAGAAATCGACCGTTTAAGGCTAAAAGCCACAACTGCTTTAATAGAAGGTAGAAAAGACGTAATAATAGTGGCGAGCGTAAGCTGTATTTACGGAATAGGTGCGCCGGATGAATACGCCCGACAGATTTTGTTCGTTAAAAAAGGGGAGAGGATTGAAAAGAAAAAGCTGCTGCGGAAATTAATTGACATTTATTTCACAAGGAACGATGTTGAATTTACACGAGGCACATTCCGCTCACGAGGCGATGTGGTGGAAGTAATCCCTGCTTACCAATACGAAGAAGCAATAAGAATTGAATTTTGGGATGACGAAATCGAAAGGATTTCAATAATCGATGCCATTACCGGCGATGTAATTGGTGAAGTCGATTCCGTTCCTATTTACCCGGCAAAATATTTTGTAACTTCAAAGGAAAGAATAAACCGCGCTATTGTTACAATTGAAGAAGAGCTGAAGGAGAGGCTTAAATATTTTTGGGAAGAAGGGAAATATGTTGAGGCACAAAGGTTGGAACAACGCACGAGATACGACTTAGAGATGATTAAAGAAATAGGCTATTGTGCGGGAATTGAGAATTATTCGCGGCACATGGACGGGCGACCCCCGGGTTCACGCCCGGCTTGCCTCTTCGATTATTTCCCCAAAGATTTCCTTCTGATTATTGATGAGTCCCACGTTACCGTACCGCAAATTCGCGGAATGTACAACGGCGACCGTGCACGCAAGGAAACCCTTGTGGAATATGGTTTCCGCTTGCCATCGGCTTTGGACAACCGTCCTCTGAAATTTGAAGAATTCGAAAAAATGGTTAATCAGGTAATTTACGTTTCCGCTACGCCCGGGGATTACGAGCTGCGGAAAAGCGGAGGTGCGTTCGTCGAGCAGATTATTCGTCCCACGGGTTTACTCGACCCCGAAATAGAAGTCCGCCCGGTTAAAAATCAAATTGACGATTTGTTGGAAGAAATCCGCATCCGCGTGGGTAAAAAGGAGAGAGTGTTGGTTACAACATTAACAAAAAAAATGGCGGAAGATTTAACTGATTACCTCGAAAAGTTAAACGTGAAAGTACGTTACATTCACAGTGATATCGATGCCCTCGAACGAGTTGAGATTATTAGAGATTTGCGAATAGGAGATTTTGATGTATTAGTAGGCGTTAATCTTTTACGCGAAGGCTTGGATTTACCGGAAGTTTCTCTCGTTGCAATAATCGATGCCGACAAGGAAGGATTTCTGAGAAGTGAGCGCTCATTAATGCAAACAGCGGGTAGAACGGCGAGGAACGTGGAAGGCAAAGTAATAATGTACGCCGACAAAATAACCGATTCGATGCGTAAGACAATAAAAGAAACGAACCGGCGAAGGAAACTTCAGAAAGAATACAACAAGAAGATGGGAATAACACCGAAAACAATTTACAAAAGTCCCGAGGAAATTTTAGCTTCCACCTCCGTTGCCGACGTCCGAAGAAAATACCCTGAAAAGGAAACTTCTTTTACAAAAATTGCCGAGCCGGTTATTAAATATATGTCCAAAGATCAGAAAGAAGATTTAATTGAACAGATGACGGAAGAAATGCTTACGGCGGCAAAGGATTTGGAATTCGAACGAGCCGCTTATTTAAGGGACGAAATTGAAAAATTGCAAAAATTAATTAAAAACAAAAAACAATAAGCTCTTACTGAAATTGCGGGTTTCCAAAAAGTTCCGCTATTTTATTATTTAGTTAAAACCTGTTAATTATTTACTAATTTTCCCTTCAGCAAAAACAAATTACTTTTAGGCAGAAACAATTCCATACCCATTTCTTTGGCTTTTCTGCGGTAGGCGGGAATGTCGTAGTTTGTAATAAATCCGATTCTCCAATGTGAATTTATTTTTGAAATTATTTCGTCGGTTTCAAATCCGTTCATTCCGTACATTTTAATATCGAGTAAAATCCAATCGGGATTAAGATTCCCTTTCTTTAAGTCAGCCACAACCGACTCGCCGCTTTCGTATTCGTAAACATCGTTGTCTTCTTTCGACATTTCCCTAATTGTATTCCGCACAAGGCTGTTATCGTCAACAATAATGATTTGTATAGTTTAATCTCGTTTTAGTAATTATCTTTTCTCCAGCACTTTCAAGAATTTTTCTCCGATTACTCTTTTACTTAAGCAAGGTCATTGTTTTCGTTACTATTATTTTGTCGACAATTTGAAGGCGGTAGATGTAAACGCCGGAGGCTAAATTCTCGGCGTTAAAATCAGCTGAATATCTTCCGGGAGTTTGATTTTTGCTAACCAAAACAGCCGCTTCCTGTCCGAGCATGTTGTAAACCTTTAAAATTACGAACCCCGCTTTGGCGATGGAATAATTTATTGTAGTTGACAGGTTGCCTGTCCCGCCCTTGGCGGGGCAAATGACGAATAACTAAATGTAAGTCTTAAGTAACGAGTCTTAAGTAATAAGTTACCAGCCTTCGGAAAATAATTTTTCCACTCCAAACTTTTCTACCACAATGAATGACGCCGAAGGCAAATGACGAGTAACGAGTCGTAAGTAATCAGCCATCAACAACGGGAGAATATATCCGGTGTAGCCTAAACTTCTAAACCCTAAACC
>WFQV01000320.1 GCA_015486905.1 Melioribacteraceae bacterium
TTCATTTTTACTCCATCATTTATTTTTTGATGAAGTAATTTACTATATTTTATACGACATTACAAATATGACAAGACAGTAGTATAATCTATATCTTTAAGAAAATTTTTTATATTAACAATTGAATCTAATATATCATTCAAATAATCGATTATTATTCTGTCTTTTTCTTTCATGAGATAGATTGTGCTTCAGATAATATTCTTTTTCCAATATTTGGCTTTAATGAACTTTTCATCACCAAATCTACTTTAACGCCAAGAATTTTGCTTAAATAATCTTCCAATTCAATAAACTTGAATAAAGATGGCGCTTTGGAAAATGAAACCAAAATATCTAAATCACTGTTGGTCTTTTCTTCATGACGAACAAACGAGCCAAATACTTCGAGGGTTGTCACATTATATCGAGACTTAATCATAGGAAACTCTTTATGTAATTTGGTGACAATATTTTCAAGTTTATTTTTCATATTTCAAAAATTCTAAAATATATTGGCAATAGCAAATTTTATACAGGTGCATAACGGCTTGGCTTTTAACCCGCCGACGAAAACTATAACGCCGAGTTAAAAAGCCAATGCCTAAAATTATTTCAAAATTTGTATTTACCTGCCTGCCGGTAGGCAGGGCAGGCAAGCTTGCTGTTGTTAATTTACAACATTATAAAGAAACAAACTTGAATACAACTTTTATCTTTACATAAGTGATTTATTCTTAAAAAAAATACAAACCAAATCTAAAACATTCCATTTAAATTACAAATGATACGAGCCTCCAAAAGTTAGTAGAACGAAGGCGGGTCTGTCGCACCGTAGCTTTAGCGTATGGCGGGGCTTAGCTCATCCTTAGACCCCGTTCTTTCCAGCAGTGACAAAGGATTATACCTCAGCGGAGTTTACCCCGATTCTTTTTGGTACAGGTTTAAAATCAGTGGCAAAAAATAAAAAATCAGAAAGAAGAAACAAGAAATAAGAAATGGTTAAACGTGAGACGCTAGACGTAAGACGTTAGAGCGTCTGAGTGGAAAGTTGAAAAAAGCAGAAATCAGATAACAGATTGCAATGTCTTGTTACTTAAGACTCGTCACTTGAGACTTAAGACTTACAGCAAAGTGTATTGTTTGTAAAGGTTTCCAAAATGTAACACAAGAATAAAAGTTATTGTACTAAAGAAGGATTTAGTAAATTTAAAGTTTAAAAAATTTAAAATGAGAATGTCGAAAAACAAGTTAAGAAAAGACCAAGATAAAATAATTGTTCGGGGAGCGAGGGAACACAATTTAAAAAACATTTCCTTGGAGCTTCCCAGGAATAAATTAATTGTTTTTACCGGTGTCAGCGGTAGCGGAAAATCTTCCTTTGTTTTCGACACCCTTTACGCCGAGGGGCAGCGCCGTTACGTTGAAAGCCTTTCCGCTTATGCTCGTCAATTTTTAGAACGAATGAACAAGCCCGATGTTGATTTTATTTACGGCATTTCTCCCGCGGTAGCAATTGAACAGAAGACCCCAAGTAAAAATCCCCGTTCAACCGTAGGGACAAGTACGGAAATTTACGATTACTTACGCCTTCTTTTTGCACGGATCGGCAAAACAATTTGTTTTAATTGTGGTAATGTTGTAAAAAAGGATTCCGTTAAAACCGTCTCGGAATGGCTTGAAGAACAGAAAGAAGGGATTAAATTTTACCTTGGTTTACCAATGGCTGCACATGAAAATAGAACGGTTAAAGAAGAGTTCGAGCTTTTAAGGAAGAGGGGATTTTTCAGAATATTTTTTGATGGCAAGTTAATAAATCTCGACGAAAAAAAATTTCTCCCCGAAAAGAAAGAAAATGTTTTTGTAATAATCGAGCGTTTTAAAATTCAGAAAGGGAAAGTCAGAGAAAAGTTAGCCGATTCAATTGAAACCGCTTTCAAAGAAGGAGAGGGGCGATTAGTTGTAATTAATGCCGAGACGAATGAAGTAAAATCCTTCAGCCAATTTTACGAATGTTGTGGAATTAAATACGTTGAGCCCGAGCCCAGATTCTTTTCTTTTAATAATCCTTACGGCGCTTGCCCGGTTTGTCAAGGTTTCGGTAGGGTAATGGATTACGATGTTAATCTTATTGTGCCGAATCCTAACTTAAGTCTTAGCGAAGGTGCGATAGCTCCTTTACGAACAACGAAATATTCAAGATACCTTCACAACTTAATATTTTTTGCTCGGGAAAAGAAAATTCCTCTTGACATTCCGTTTGGAGAGTTAACCGAGGAGCAGAAAGACTTAGTAATTTACGGTGATGAGAATTTCAAAGGCGTTCACGGGTTTTTTAAAGATTTGGAGAAAAAAACTTACAAGATGCACATCCGCATTTTGCTTAATAGATACAGGGGTTACACAGTGTGTTCGGCTTGCAAAGGTTCACGTTTGAGGCGCGAAGCACTGCAAGTAAAAATTGCAAATCACTCTATTTACGACATTGTACAAATGTCAATTGAAAAAGCCTATGTTTTTTTTAAAGGGTTAAAACTTACTGAGTACGAACTCCAAATAGGCGAAAGGATTCTTAAGGAAATCCGTAAAAGGTTGAAATATTTAAATGAAGTTGGTTTGGGCTACTTAACGCTGGATAGATTAAGCAGTACGCTTTCGGGGGGAGAAACACAGAGAATAAATTTAGCAACATCTCTCGGCTCTTCTTTAATTGGCACACTTTACGTCCTTGACGAACCTACAATTGGTCTCCACCCGCGAGATAACGCAAGACTGATTAAAATTCTGAAATCACTAAGGGATTTGGGAAATACCGTTCTTGTAGTTGAACACGATGCGGAAATGATGAGGGAAGCGGATTTAATATTTGACATGGGACCCCGCGCGGGTGAGAACGGCGGTGAAATTATTGCTCGAGGAACTTTCGAAGAAATAAAAGGGAATAAGGAATCCTTAACGGGGCAGTATCTTTCAGGCAGGAAAATAATTCCCCTTCCAACGAAAAGAAATTTAAAAAGTACAAATTCAATAATTGTAAAAGGTGCAAGTCAAAACAATTTGAAAAATATTACGGTTGAGTTCCCTCTGAAAAAATTTGTTGTTGTAACCGGTGTGAGCGGCTCGGGAAAAAGCACATTGGTAAATGATGTTCTCTATTACGGATTGCTGAAAAAGTTGGGCAGCTACCCGCCGTACGTTGGAGCTCATAAGGATATTTTAGGATTTAATTTTATCGACCATGTTGAAATAGTTGACCAGTCGCCTATTGGTAAAACACCCCGTTCGAATCCCATTAGTTACGTGAAAGGGTTTGACGAAATACGGAAGCTCTTTGCAAACTTACCACATTCGAGAGCAAGGGGATATACTCCGGGCTATTTCTCTTTTAATGTACCCGGCGGAAGATGCGAAACTTGCCAGGGTGAAGGGTACGTGAAAATTGAGATGCAATTTTTGGCGGACATTTACCTCAAGTGCGAGGACTGCAAAGGCACGCGTTACAA
>WFQV01000321.1 GCA_015486905.1 Melioribacteraceae bacterium
AAAGGAAGTTAACTCACAAAAATTGATTTCTGTTTTTCAAAATATTCACTCACAAGCCTCATCCAACTGTACATTCTGGATTCACACTGCAAGCTCAACTTCGGAAAAGTACTACCGGCTTGAACATCAATTTGCAAATCTCGCCACCTCGGATATCCCTTATTTTGTGCAAGATGATTACAGTTACTCTAATCTAAAAAGTTATTTCCCCGAGGGATTCATTTGGAACCATTACGGCGACAAAGTCGTTGCCCTTACTTACGAAACCCCGTACGATTATTATTCGGACGGCGAAGAAGTAACAAATGAAAACCTTTACAAAATAGGTAGGCGGGACGTTTACGCAATCGGTGAGTTTTTGAAACTTTCCCATCCTCACAGAATTATTTTAGACAACGAAGATGCAACGGTAACAGGCAATTGGCAAAAGGACTCAAGCGGAATTGAATTCTTTGGGGATTATTTTCTCACTTCCGCACCGGGTAGCGGTGAAAATAAAATTACTTATTCCAGTGGCAACGTCGAAAGAGGTGAATACGACGTTTACGCTTGGTACCCGACAAATCCAAATTTTGCTTACGATACAAAATTCAAAGTCGAGGGCGGGGGTGAAACAAAGCTAATCGAAAAAACCGAAAGAACCGCCGGTGCGCAGTGGAATTTTTTGACTGAGGTAAACTTGCAAAACGGAGGGGAAATAAAAATCACGCTTTCTAACGATGCCGGGGACACGGTTGCAGCGGATGCTTTTAGAATTATTTACCGGGGTGAGCCTTCGGAAGTTAAAGAGCATTTGGTTGTAAAGGATTTCAAATTACAGCAGAATTATCCCAATCCCTTTAACCCAAGCACGAGAATAGCTTTCGATTTAAACAAAGCCGGAAATGTAAAATTAGCTGTGTACAATTCTTTGGGAGAGCAGGTAGCCGTACTTTTAGATTCTTCCTACGGCAAAGGTCATTATGAAGTTGTCTTTGATGCGCGAAAGAAAGGAACGCTTGCAAGCGGAGTTTACTATTACCGTTTGACTTTCAACAACAAAAGCGTTACGAAACCAATGGTATTGTTAAAGTAAGTAAGGCGCTTTTTTAAGGCGCATTCTTCTCCTGTCCCCAACCGTGTAAGCGAAGCCGTCGAGGAAAGAGTATCCTCCCACTTCTCCGTCTTTGTTAATTGCAATGTAGCAAATCTGATGGTGTGCTTTCTTCTGGTATTTCTTGCTTCGTTCGACCGCTATTTTGCAGGCTTCCGTTGGTGAGTAACCTTCGCGCATTTTCTCAACCACAAGGAAACTTCCCGCCGTTTTAATTGCCAATTCGCCTAAGCCTGTTGAAGCGGCGCCTCCTACTTTGTTGTCAACGTAAAGCCCGGCGCCGATAATCGGGGAGTCGCCCACTCTTCCGTGGACTTTAAAAGCCCAACCGCTCGTGGAAACCGCACCGCTCAAATTGCCTTGCTTATCAATTGCCAGCATTCCTATTGTGTCGTGGTTTCTGTCTTTTAACTTTTTGAATTTCAGCCATTTCTCCCATATCGCTTTGGCTTTGTTGGTTAGTAGGTTTTCGGCTTTAAATCCGTTTTCAATTGCAAACTCGAACGCTCCTTCTCCTACGAGCAAAACATGAGGGGTTTTCTCCATTACCAATCGCGCTACGGAAACAGGGTGTTTAATATTTTGAAGGAAAGCAACGGCGCCGGCGTTGCCGTTCCAATCCATTACCGAAGCGTCCAGTGTTACTTTCCCCTCCGCATCGGGAAGTCCGCCGTAGCCAACGCTCAAAACGTTCGGGTCAGCTTCGATTATTCTGATTCCCGCTTCAATAGCGTCCAAACTTGATTTCCCTTCGTTAATTAAAGCCATTGCCGTTTTCCCGGGCACGGGTCCGTAATCCCAAGTGTAAATTACCTTCGGTTCCGAAACGCCTTTCAGCTTTTGGGGATAATTTAACTTCCAAACCCCGTTGAATAAAAGTGAAGTTGTTGCCAGTCCCCCGACTTTAACAAATTGACGGCGCGAATATTTCATT
>WFQV01000322.1 GCA_015486905.1 Melioribacteraceae bacterium
GGTGGTAACTGATCGCTGAACTCTGCTAACTTAAGACTTAAGACTTTTCATCCGTGTTCCATTGTCCAATCCGCAAAAATCATAATCAATCATGACAAATCTGCGTCCCATTCCCTCCGTGAAAATCCCGCAACAATCCGTGTCATCCGTGTTCTATTAAATCTGCGTCCTATCAAAAACACAGGTTAACCGCTAGCGTCTTCTCGATTTTTCTTATGAATTTCTTATTTTGCAACATCAAAAAATAATTTTGGAGAGAAAATGGAACGGACTTTACCAAACCTCTTTGAAGAAAGCGTCAGTAAATATCCCGACAACATCCTAATGTGGGAAAAGAAAAACGAAAAATATGAAGGCACTACTTACAAAGAGATGCAAGTCCTTGTACACAAATTTGCTGCCGGCCTAATGAAACTAGGCATGGGCAAAGGCGAACGAGTCGCATTAATTTCCGAAGGGCGCAACGACTGGGTAATGAGTGAACTGGGCATTGTTTACACCGGTGGAATTAACGTTCCCATTTCGGTAAAAATAAACGAACTAACGGATTTGAAATTCCGCCTTGAACATTCGGGAAGTAAATACGTTATTGTTTCCGGCTCCCAATTGGAAAAAATCAGGAAGATCAAAGGTGACTTACCAGATTTGGAAAAAATTATTCTGCTCGACCAAGCCGATGACTTGGAACATGATGAAATAAAAAAAGAAGAAATTTTAAAAATAGGAGAAGAATATCTTGCCGGCAATTACGATGAATTTACCGAAATTTACAAATCTTTAAGTGAGAACGATTACGCCAATATTTGTTACACTTCTGGTACAACCGCTGACCCTAAAGGCATTATCCTTTCACACAGGAATTACACTGCAAACGTTGAGCAGGCAACGGCTTTGCTACCCATTCCCGAATGGTACGTTTCCCTTTTGATTCTTCCTTGGGACCATTCCTTTGCACACACGGCGGGAATTTACACTTTAATGAAAAACGGTGCGAGCATGGCATCCGTTCAAACAGGTAAAACACTGTTTGAGACACTTAGAAATATTCCCGTCAACATTAAGGAAGTTAAGCCTACGTTCCTTTTAAGTGTGCCGGCTTTGGCGAAAAATTTCAGAAAGAACATCGAGGGTACAATACGTGCTCAGGGCGACAAGGCGGAAAAGCTTTTCCGTACCGCTCTTAAATTAGCTTACGCTTACAACAAAGAGGGGTACAATAAAGGCAAAGGATTTTCCAAAGTAAATTTGCCTTTGTTGAAAATGTTCGACAAGATTCTTTTCAGCAAAGTACGGGAAGGATTTGGCGGGCGCTTAGAGTTTTTCATCGGCGGCGGAGCGCTTTTAGACATCGAGCTTCAGCGTTTCTTTTACGCAATCGGAATACCGATGTTCCAGGGCTACGGACTCAGCGAAGCATCGCCCGTAATCTCCGCAAACGTTCCCGCACAGCACAAATTAGGCTCTTCGGGTAAGCCTGTAATCAATATGGAGCTTAAAATTGTCAACGAAGACGGCATAGAAATCCCAACGGGAGAGAAAGGAGAAATCATCGTTAAAGGCGAAAACGTAATGGTCGGTTATTGGAAGAACGAAAAGGCCACAAAAGAAGCAATCAAGGACGGTTGGCTTTACACGGGCGATATGGGTTACGTTGACGAAGACGGCTACCTTTACGTGCTCGGACGTCTTAAGAGCTTACTGATTGGCAGCGACGGCGAAAAATACAGTCCCGAAGGAATAGAAGAAGCACTAACAGACACCTCACCTTACATTGAGCAGGTAATGCTTTACAACAATCAGTCGCCTTACACTGTTGCTTTAATTTACCCCAATAAAGAAGCAATAATTAAAACCGTTCTGGAAGCCGGATTATCAATAGAAACAGAAGAGGGACAAAAGAAAGCGCTGCAAATAATCCAGGACGAAATAAATAAATTTAAAAAAGGCGGAGATTACGAAGGGATGTTCCCCGAGCGCTGGCTGCCCTCCGCAATAGCAATCTTAGGCGAAGGCTTTACCGAGGAGAATAAATTCCTCAACAGTACACTTAAAATGGTACGGGGCAAAATCACGGAATATTACAAACCGAGAATAGATTACCTTTTTACTGCGGAGGCAAAAAATATTGCAAATCCGCACAACTTGAACATCGTTTCGAAATGGAGCGATTAAGAACAAATCCGAAGCAAAAAAACGCCTGATTACTCAGGCGTTTTCTGTTTTAAGTTTTAATGATTTTCGTTGAAACAATTAAGTCCCGGCTGAATAATCATTAAGATATTTCTCTTGAGCCTTTGTCAGTTTGTCGATTTTAATTCCCATTGTAGAAAGTTTTACACCGGCTATTTCCTGGTCTTGGGCTTCGGGAATGTCGTAAACGTTCGGGTCAAGAAGAACTCCTTCCTTGTCCAATTCCACCAATCTTATTTGGGACATGAACTGATTTGCAAAGGACATATCCATTACTTCGGAGGGATGACCTTCGGCAGCGGCAAGGTTAACTAACCTTCCCTGTGCCAGCACGTAAATCCTCTTTCCGTTTTTCAATGTATATTCTTCGTTGTTGTCCCTAACCAAACGTTTCTTCTTGGAAATTTCCGCCAAGTCTTCCAAATTAAGTTCACAATCATAATGCCCCGTGTTGCAGACAATAGCGCCGTCTTTCATTTTTTCGAAATGGCGTTTGACGATAATGTCCTTAATGCCGGTAGCGGTAATAAAAATATCTCCTATTTTTGCCGCTTCGTCCATTTTCATTACGCGGAATCCTTCAAGTGTTGCTTTTAATGCGGCGGTGGGGTTAACTTCAGTAACAATTACATTAGCTCCCATCCCTTTGGCACGCATTGCAACGCCTTTACCGCAATGACCGTAACCGGCAACGACAAAGTTCTTGCCTGCCAGCAAAACTGACGTTGCGCGTAAAATACCGTCAATTGAAGATTGCCCCGTTCCGTAAACATTGTCGAAATCCCATTTGGTTTCGGCATCGTTTACTGCAATAATAGGATAAAGGAGTTTTTTAGCTTTCGCCATTGCACGAAGCCGGTGAACACC